>CAZEJZ010000522.1:0-2641 GCA_964512415.1 uncultured Opitutaceae bacterium | reverse complement strand
CGGGCGATGCCGAAGTTGAGGCAGATCGACTTCGCGTGGCCGATGTGGAGGTAGCCGTTGGGCTCCGGGGGAAAGCGCGTGACGATGGACGTGTGCCGCCCGGCCGCGAGGTCGGCCGCGACGATGTCGCGAATGAAGTCGCTCGGAGGGGCGGAGGTGCTCGGGTCCACGGACATGGGAGGTGAATTCAAGCAGGTGGCGGCGGGGCAAGGCAACGGCGGAGTTTCTGGCGGGGATGCCGTCGGCGCGGGAGCGGCCGGTCCGGAAGGAAGCGTCGATCCGACCGAATCGCATGCCGGGCGGCGTCGCCGCGTGCCGGATGGCGGGGCGGTCGTGCCGTGCGCCTCCGATGAGTTCGCGTGCGAGGGATGGTCTCGGTGCGCAGGGTCGGGCGGCGCTCAGTGGAAATCGTGGGAGGTAGGGGCGAGCAGGTCGCCGAGGGGCAGGGGCGCGAAGTCCTCCGCCAGCACGTGGATCACGCCGGCGCGGTGCTGCAGACGCCCGGTGATCCGCAGCGCGGGTTCCTCGTTGATCACCCGGCGGAAGCGCTCGAAGAGGGCGGGGCGGACGATGGCGTTGGCGATGCCGGTCTCGTCCTCGAGGCTGACGAAGACCGTGCCCTTGGCCGTGCCGGGTCGCTGGCGGCAGATGACGCAGCCGGCGATGGTCAGACGGGTGCCATCGGCCCCGAGGGAAAGATCAGCGGCGCACCACGCGTCGGTGAGTTGCGGGCGCAGGCGGGCCAGAGGATGCGGCCCGGTGGTCAGGCCGAGGCTCGCGAGGTCGGCGCGCTGGCGTTCGGCGACGGACATGGGGGGAAGCGGGCAATCGATTGCTGGGGCGGGATGGCGGGGGATTCCCAGCGCGTCGCCGACGGGAGCCTCGTCGGCGGATTCCGCGCGGCTGTGCCGCTGGATCTCGCGCGGGACAGCGTCGGGATCTTCGTGGAGCAGCAGCAACGGTTCCGCGAGGGTCCAGGCCGACTCCACTTGCCAGAGTGCGGCGCGGCGGTGGACGGCGAGGGCGTTCAGCGCGCCGATCCCGGCGAGGAGGCGGCGCTCGGCGGGGTTGGCGGGCGTGCGGGCGAGGAAATCGGCGAGTGAGCGAAAGGGGCGCTCGGCGCGGGCCGCGAGCAATGCCTCGATCGTGCTCCGTCGCAGGCCTTGGACGCTGCCGAGCCCGAGGCGCACCGCGCGCGCCGCACCGTGCGGACCCTCGTCCTCGGCCTCGCAGGATTGCGCCGAGGCCTGCACGCAGACTGGGAGGACCCGTACCCCGTGACGCCGGGCGTCCTGCACGATGGTCGCCGGGGAGTAGAAACCCATGGGCTGATGGTTGAGCAGGCTCGCGCAGAATTCCGCGGGGCGGTGCACCTTCAGCCACGTGCTGGCGTAGGCGAGCAGCGCGAAGCTCAGGGCGTGCGATTCCGGGAAACCGTAGAGCGCGAAGGAACTCGCCGTCGCGACGATCTTTTCGGCCACGGCCTCCGCGATTCCCCGTGCGATGAGCGAGCGCCGCAGGTGGGTGAGCACGCGTTGCAGCCGCTCGCCGGAGCGCTTGAATCCGAGCGAGCGCCGCAGTTCCTCCGCCTCGGATCCGGAGAACCCCGCCAGCGTCATCGCCACGGCGAGCATCTGCTCCTGAAAGAGCACGACGCCGTGGGTGCGGCCGAGGATGGGGCGGAGGACCTCGTTGAGGCTCTCGTCGATGCACGTCTCAGGCTCCTCGCCGGCGCGGCGGCGGAGCAGGGGATGGACGAGTTGGCCGACGACCGGCCCGGGGCGGACGACCGCGACCTGCATCGCGACATCGTAGAAGGCACGTGGCCGCAGGCGCGGCAGCGTCGCCATTTGCGCGCGGCTCTCGATCTGAAACGTGCCCAGCGTATCCGCGCGGCACATCGCCTCGTAGGTGGCCGGGTCGTCCTGCGGGATCGCGGCGAGGTCCGCCGGGCCGCCGCGTTGCGCGCAGCGGCGGAGGCATTCCTGCAGCACCGCCATCATGCCGAGCCCGAGGAAGTCGACCTTCACGATCCCCAGTTCCTCGCAGTCGTCCTTGTCCCACTGCACCACGACGCGCCCCGGCATCGAGGCGGGTTCCAGCGGCACGATCGTGTCGAGCGATCCGGCGCCGAGGACCATGCCGCCGGAATGCTGGCCCAGGTGCCGGGGCAGTCCGCGCAGCTGCGGGTAGAGTCGGGTGAGCGCGGCGAAGCGCGGATGCGACGCCGGCAGGCCGGCGAGGGCGAGCTGCCGTTCGAGGTCGACGGTGTGCGGATAATCCCCGTAGGCAAACAACCGCGAGAAACGGTCGAGCAGGTCCTCCGGCAGGCCGAGCACCTTGCCCAACTCGCGCGCCGAGCTCCGGCCGCGGTAGGTGATGACGTTCGCCGTCATCGCGGCGCCACGCGGACCCTGGCGCCGGAAGACCTCCTGCAGCACGGACTCGCGCAGTTCGCCGCTGGGGAGGTCGAGGTCGATGTCGGGCCACGACGGGTGTCCGTCAGCGCCGACGCGTCCCTCGCTGAGGAAGCGCTCGAAGAGGAGCCCGCGGGCGATGGGATCGACGGCGGTGATGCCGAGGGCGAAGCAGACGGCGCTGTTGGCGGCGCTGCCGCGGCCCTGCACGAGGATTCCGCGCT
>CAZEJZ010000521.1:0-2645 GCA_964512415.1 uncultured Opitutaceae bacterium | reverse complement strand
CAGGAGCGTTTTTGAAGGCATGCAGCCGCGGAGGATGCAGAGCCCGCCCAGCTCAGCGCCAGCGTCCACGATCGCCACCTTCTGGCCCAGGCTGGCGGCTACGCGCGCGGCGTTGAAGCCGGCGGAACCGCCGCCGATGGCGATGAAATCGAAGGAGCGACGGGAGGGGGATGGCACGGAAAGGACGGCGGAGATGGAAGCGGGCTCGGGCTTTATTCGTCGTCGGAATAGCGCCCGAGGGCGACGCTTAAGCGCAGATGGCCGCGGCGACCTCCGCGCGCTTCTCCGCAGAGACCAGCACCTCAATCAGCTCCAGACCGAAGTCGAGTGCCGTGCCCGCACCGCGCGAGGTGATGAGGCGACCGTGCCGGATTACCCGGGCCTGGGCGTCCAGGCCGGGCAGTTCGGCGGCCGCCGACGGGTGTGCCGTGTAGCGGACGCCCGGACCCAGCAGGCCGGCGTCCCGCAGCACGAGGGGCGCGGCGCAGATCGCGGCGATCCAACGTCCGGCCTCGGCGTATGCGCGGATGAGCGGGACCACGCGCACGTCCTCGCGCAGGACGCGGACACCCGGTCCGCCGGGAAGAATCAAGGCATCGACTTGCTCGCCGGCAGGAATGGCGGCGAGTGGAAGATCGGCGTGCAGCGTGACCCCGCAACGGCCGGTCACGTGAATGCCGGGACCAATCGCGGCGACAACCACCTCGACGCCGGCGCGCCGGAGGACGTCGATGGGGGTGATGGTCTCGATCTCCTCAAATCCCTCCGGAAGCAGCAGCAGGACGCGGGGCATGGCGTGAAACGGGATGGAATCTGCGGAAGAGTGACCTAGCTCTTCGGTTCGATCTTGGCGGTGAGCGGCGCGGTGTCTCCGACCCAAAGCTCGCGCCGCTCGCCGAGGGCCAGCGCGTCGGCGACCACGCGGAGGGTTTCCCGGAGATGGACATCCATCTTGGCGAAGTGGGCGTTGTCGTCCTCGTCGGTGCTTTCGACATCCTCCGGGGAAGCGGACGCGGCGTCCGCGGGCTTTTTGGCGTCCGGCGTGACCGTCGCGCGAATCCTCGGCGGTGGAGGCGGCGCGAGCAGGAACTCCCGGTAGGCGTAGTCGGTGGCGGCCAGCCGAGCCTTCTCGGCATCGAGCGTCTTGCGGAACGCGTCGTCCTCGGCCTTCTGGCGGCGCCGGTCCTCGAGGTTGAGCGAGGCCAGCTTCTGTTCCTGCTTGGTCCGGAAGAAATCGATCGACTTGCGCAGATACGCGAATTCCTCGAGAACGGCCTGTCGCTCGGTGCTCTTCGTGCGCAGCGGCTGGAGCAGAGACGCGGCCAGCGGCGTGCCGTCGAAGTAGCTGGTCGGAATCTCGTCCCAGACCAAGGCGTGGGGCAGATCCTTTTCCCCAATGGGCAGGAAATCGTCGATCGACGGCAGCGTGATGTCCGGGACCACGCCCTTCAACTGCGTGGAGGATCCATTCGGCAGGTAGAACTTCTGCACGGTGAACTTGGCGGCTCCGGTCTTGATCGGTGACCGGGCGAGCGCCGGAATGAGGTTCCGCATCTCGACCACGGTCTGGACCGAACCCTTGCCGTGGGTCGAGCTGTCGCCCACGACGATGGCGCGGCCGTAGTTTTGCAGCGCTCCGGCGACGATCTCCGAGGCCGAGGCGCTGAAGCGCGACACGAGCACAGCGAGCGGACCGTCGTAGGCGATGCGGGCATCCTCGTCCTCGTCGACCTTGATCTCGCCGTAATACGAACGGACCTGGACGACCGGACCGCGACGGATGAAGAGTCCCGTCAGGTCGATGGCCTCGGAGAGCAGGCCGCCGCCGTTGCGCCGGAGATCGAGGACCAGGCCGCGGATCCCGGCGGCTTGCAACTGCGTGATGAGTTTGGCGACGTCGCCCGACGCGGACGTTCCCTGTCCCTCGGGGGTCGAGCCGTCTGGGCCGTAGAAGGCGGGGAGCGAGATGACGCCGATGGGGAGCTTCACCGCTGGGCTGTTGGCATCGGGGACCTCGAAGATCGCGCCGAAGGCGCGCGCGTTGTCCAACTTCACCACGTCGCGGGTGAGGATGACCTCCTTGCGCGTGGAGGAGTCGGTGGCGTCGGCCGGCTGGACGAGCAGGCGGACCTGCGTGCCCTTGGCGCCGCGGATCATGTCGACGATCTTCCGCAGCTTCATGCCGACGACCTCGACCGGCTCCGCGCCGACCTGCCCGACGGAGTGGATGCGATCGTTGGGCTTGATCTGCTTGCTGAGGTCGGCGGGGCCGCCTGGAACGATTTCGCGGACGATGCAGACATCGTCCTCCAGCGAAAGCATTGCGCCGATGCCGACGAGTTGGAGGCGCATCTGGATGTTGAAGTCCTCGAATGTATCCGAGGAAAAGTACGTCGAGTGTGGATCGTAGATGCGCGCCAGCGTGCTGAGAAACGTCTCGGCGAGGTCGAGCGACTCGATTTCGGAGATGTTCTTGAGCATGCGCTCGTAGCGCTTGCGCACGTGGGTGCGGGCTTCCTCCAGCGCCAAGGCGGGATCGGAGGACGCCTTCTTGCCGAGCATTTCGCTGACGATCTCAAACGTGAGCCGGCGCCGCCAGAGCTCGTCGGCATCCGCGGGCGTGGCGGGCCACTCGGCTTTCGAGC
>CAZEJZ010000520.1:0-2657 GCA_964512415.1 uncultured Opitutaceae bacterium | reverse complement strand
GCGGAAAACCGGACGGCCCGAAGGAGAGCATGGGGGGGCGCGGATGAGAACGCGCATGGATGGGCAGTTAAGGCTATTAAATGGCGTTAGCTGGGTGAAGGTACCCGCGGGCGCGCCTTCGTACTGAAGCATCGCGGCGCATTTCGCCTAGCTGAATTGGGTGGGCGTGAGTAGGTTCGACGCCATGAAGTCTTTCTTTGCGTCTCTGCTTGGATCGTTGGTGGGAATGTTCCTTTTCGGTCTCCTCATGCTCCTGATGTTCGTGGGGATGATCGGGGCGCTGGCGGCGTTGGGTGAGAAGCCGGTGGCGGTGCCGAAGGGCGGCTACCTTGTCTTTGATCTCACGGCGAACATTCACGACGGCGTTCGCACCCCGAATCCCTTCGAAGTGTTCGAGGCGATCGAGAACCCGGAGCACCCCAAGAACCTCCAGCTCCGCGCGGTGACGCGAGCGCTGGAAGCGGCGGCCAAGGATGATCGCATCAAGGGCCTGTTGATCACGGGGAACGTCAGCGCGAGCGATTACGCCTCCAGCTTCGCGGCACTCGCGGAGGTGCGTCGCGCGCTGGTGGAGTTCAAGAAATCGGGGAAGCCGGTGATGGCACACCTCTTCAGCGCGGGCGCCCGGGATCTCTACCTTTCGTCGGTCGCGGACGAGATTCTCATCGATCCGTATGGTCAGTTGGACTTGCCCGGACTTTCCTCGCAGGGAGTGTTCTTTGCGGGCGCGATGGAGAAGTTGGGGGTGGGGGTGCAGGTGGTGCGCGTCGGCAAGTACAAGTCCGCGATGGAGGCGTTCTCGTCGCGGCAGATGAGTCCGGAGAGCCGTGAAGAGGTGCAGGTGCTGCTGGATTCGGTCTGGACCACGCTGCGCGACGAGATCGCGACCGCGCGGGGAATGACTCCGGATGCGCTGCAGGCGATCGTCGACAGCCAAGGTTTCATCCGCGCGGATGCGGCCGTGAAGGTCGGTCTCGCGACGCGCGTGGCGTATCAGGACGAAGTTATTGACGAGCTGAAGAAGCGCACCGGGAGCAAGGAGGATGATGCGAGTTTCCGGCGGGTTTCGCTGGCGAGCTACGCGAAGCGAGCGCACTCACCGGCGCCGAAAGCGGCGGCGGGCGAGAAGCGCGGCACCGTCGCGGTGGTCTACGCCGAGGGCGTGATCGTCGATGGCCAGGGCGGTCCGGGTGAAATCGGCGGCCGGCGCTTTGCCGACGAACTGCGCCGACTGCGCCGGGATGAGAAGGTCTCCGCGATCGTCCTGCGGGTGAACAGCCCGGGCGGTTCACCCTCGGGCTCCGAGCACATCCTGCGCGAGCTGCGACTGGCGCGCGAGACCAAGCCGGTGATCGTCTCGATGGGGGGCTATGCGGCGTCGGGTGGCTACTGGATTTCAAGCCTGGGTGATCACATCTTCGCGGAGTCGACCACGATCACGGGCTCGATCGGCGTCATCGGGGCCCTCTTCAACGGCGCGGAACTGGCCGAAAAAATCGGCGTCTCGTTCGACGTCGTGAAGACGGGTCGTTACGCGGACATGCTTTCTCCCTTCCGTCCGAAGACGGAGGCGGAGATCGCCCTCGTGCAGCGCGATGTCGACTGGATTTACCAGGAGTTCATCGCCCGCGTGGCGGAGGGCCGGAAACTTGAGCCGTCGCGGGTGGAGGAATTGGCCCAGGGCCGGGTGTGGATCGGAGCGGATGCCCTCGCGCGTGGATTGGTGGACGAGGTGGGTGGCTTGGATGACGCGATCCGTTACGCGGCGAAGAAGGCCGGCATCGAGAACAACTACACGGTACGGGAGGCTCCGACGCCCCGGGCCTTCGCGGATTCGCTGGCCGAGGCGCTGCAAGGCATGGAGGCCCGCGTTCTGGGTCAAAGTACGCGTGCCCAGTTGCTCGCCCGCTTCGAGGCGGAACTGGCTCCGTTGAACGCCTTCAACGATCCGAGGGGAGTCTACGCTCGCCTCCCGTTTGAGTTCGTCCTTCGGTGATCAGCCGCCATGTCCCAACACACCCTTTGCGCCGACGTGTCGGCGACCATGATCCCGTCCGGCACCGTGCTCACGTTGCCGGCGGGAACGTCCGTCTTCATTACCCAGTCGCTGGGCGGGAACGTCACGGTGCGCACCGATCAGGGACTCTTTCGCATCGCCGCCGAAGATGTTGGCGCCCTCGCGGGCTACACGCCGTTTGATGCCGCGACGCCGGTCTCGGCGGCGGCCGGCTCGGGGGAGTCGGAGGGCTTCAGCGAGGAGCGGGTGTGGGAGGCCTTGCGGAGCTGCTTCGATCCCGAGATCCCGGTGAACATCGTGGACCTCGGATTGATCTACGATCTGGCCGTCGAGCCGGGAGCCGCGGGTGGAAACCGCATCGAGGTGAAGATGACCCTCACCGCTCAGGGCTGTGGCATGGGGCCGGTGATCGCTGAGGATGCCCGGAAGAAGATCGCCGCTCTCCCCGCCGTGGAGGAGGCCCGCGTGTACATCGTCTGGGACCCGGTCTGGAATCCCCGCATGATTTCGCCCGCCGGGCGCAAGGCCCTCGGGCTCGAGTAACTGCAGCGCCCGGTCGCGAGGGCCGTCGTCGCCTCGCCCCTCGCGGCGCGTCAGGCGGTCACCGTCGCCAGCGAGCAGCCGTCGGCCGCTGCGTCGG
>CAZEJZ010000519.1:0-2675 GCA_964512415.1 uncultured Opitutaceae bacterium | reverse complement strand
TTTCGTCGGCGACCCCGTGGTCGAGGCCAATGATGCGGCGCTCCAGCGCTGGGCGAAGGCGGTGCGGCGCTGGTGCGATGAGGGGCTGACGCCGTTTGTCTTCCTGCATCACCCCGACGATCACCACGCCCCGGCGCTGGCCCGCCGTTTCCAACACTGGCTGCACGTCGAGGATCCCCGCCGGTTTCCGTTTCCGCCGCGCTGGCCGGTCGAGAACGAACCCGAGCCGGAGCGGCAGCTCAGTTTATTCTAGCGAGCCGACGGTGCGGACGCGGTCTCGAACGACACGCCCTTCAGCGGGTGCAGGTCGAGCAGGTTGCCGTGCCAGCCCTTGATTCCCGGGCGGCACAGGTTGTTGCGCACGTAGTAGTAGATGGGCGCGACCGGCAGTTCCTCCGCGAGGATGGCTTCGCAGCGCTGGAACATCGCGTAGCGCTTGGCCGCGCTGGGCTCGCTGCGGGCCGCTGCGACGAGGCGGTCGTACTCGGCGTTCTTCCAGCCGGTCTGGTTGTTGCCGCTGTCGCTCGTCATGATGTCGATGAAGGTGCTCGGATCGAGGTAGTCCCCGACCCACGCAAATCGCGCTACGGCGTAGTCGAGGCGGCGCATCGTGTCCGAATAGACCTTCGCCTCCTGATTGAAGAGGCGCGCGTCAACGCCCAGCTCCGTGCGCCACATCTGTTGGATCGCTTCTGCGATCTGGCGGTGGCCCTCGTTGGTGTTGAAGAGGATCTCAAACGCCGGAAAGCCGCGTCCGCCGGGGAATCCTGCGTCAGCGAGGAGCTGGCGGGCGCGCTCGGGGTCGTGGGGAACGCGGCTCTGGGCGGTGAATCCGGCCGTGTTCGGCGGAGTCAGGCTCTGCGCGGGAGTCTGTCCCCCCTTGGCGACGCGCTCGACGATCCGCTGACGGTCGATCGCGAAGGCCAGGGCCTGCCGGACGCGCACGTCGTTGAAGGGAGGACGCGTCGTGTTGAAGCGGTACACGTACGTGGCGAGGTTCGTTTCCTGGCGCAGCAGCGGGGCGAGCGCGGGGTCGTTTTTGTAGACCGCAATCTTCTCGATCGGGATCGAGGACGTGACGTGGAGCTGGCCCGCCCGAAACATGCGTTCCTCGGCGTCCGTGCTGTCGATCGGGTAGAAGACGACGTCGTTCAGCCAGACCGTGGCGTGGTCCCAGTACGTCGGCGAGCGGCGGACGCGGATCAATTTGTTCGGCACCCACTCGTCGAGGAGGAAGGGGCCATTGCCGACGTAGTTTCCGGGCTTGGTCCACGCGGATCCGCGGGTCGTCTCGCCCCCGAAACGCGTCACCGTGTTCGGGTGTAGCGGATACCACGCGGCATGGCACACCAGTTTGTCGAGGTAGGCCACCGGCTGCGCGAGCGTGAGCACCAGCGTGTGGTCGTCACGCGCCTCCACGCCCACCTCAGCGAAGTCCTTCACCTTGCCATTGTAGTAGGCCTCCGCGTTGCGCAGGACGAAGAGCATCGAGGCGTACTCCGCGCCGAGAGCCGGGTTGAGCATCCGTCGGTACGCCCACGCGAAATCCTTGGCCGTCACCGGGTCCCCGTTCGACCAGCGCGCATCGCGGCGCAGATGAAACGTCCACGTGCGCTGGTCTGCGGAAATCTCCCAACGCTCCGCGGTCGCCGGGACGGCCTCGCAGGTTTCCGGGTGGTACTGGGCCAGGCCTTCCATCAGCGCCATGATGATGTTGAAGGTCTGTTGGCTGTCGGCGATCTGCGGGTCGAGGTCGTTCGGCTCCGACAGGTTCCCGAGCAGGAGCGTGCGCGAGGCGGTGGCGGTCTCGACCGCACTCTCGCGGGGACGGCAACCGTTCAGGAGCAGCGCGAGCGAAGCCGCCAGCAGCAGGAGCAGGCGGGGAAGGGGCGGGGGGAGTCGCATCGTTGTGCGTTGGCGGGAAAGCAAAACGCCAGGCCGCGGGCCTGGCGTTCGCAAGGGAAAAGAAACCGGGGTCCGTCCGACAGCTTACTTCGTCGGCTGCGCGGCACCGATTTCCTTCAGACGCGCGTCGATGGCATTCATGCGCCGCACGAGGTCTTCCTCGATCTTCTTCCGTTCGGCGCTGTTGACGATGCTCAGCTTTGATACGTCGCGGACCACGTTGGCCGGAAGCGTGAGCAGACGGGTCAGCACGCCTTGGTCCTTGAACGACGCAAGGTAAAGCGCGGTGACTTCCTGCGAGAGGGCGAGCGACTCGCGGGCCACGGACTGCGTTGCAGCGAGGTTGTTGTTCAGCTGCTGATTCTTTGCCAGCTCCGAGGTGAGCACCACGCCGATCTGGTCGGAAATCTTCTGGCTGTATCCATTGATCGAGTCTCGCGTGAGGTTCTGGTCGGCCGCCATCTGCGCAAGGATCGGTTGGATGCGCTGCGAGAGACGGTCGCCAACCTTGTTGACCTGCTCGGTCTGCTGACGCTCAGCGTCCTCCGGCGTCGTCGGGAGCGGTGTGAACGGCTGGATCTTCGTCGCGATCGCCGCGGCGAGTTGGTTGACGCGTTCCTGATTGAGCTTGTTGACTTCCTCATCGGTCATGAACACCTCCGCCGAGCGCTTTGAGATCGCATCCTTGAGGAGCGTATTCACGGCCTCGATCTGGCGGCGATTTTCCTCGGCTGCCGCCTTGATCTCGGCGTTCGTCTGGTCGCGCAGCC
>CAZEJZ010000518.1:0-2684 GCA_964512415.1 uncultured Opitutaceae bacterium | reverse complement strand
ATCCGGAACGCCATCTCGTACTGGTTGATGCGGGTGGCGATTTCCGGGTCGGCGACGGCGTCGTGCTGGCGGCGGTTGAGCTGGTTGACGACGTCGATGATCTCCTCCTGGTCGGCGCCGGTGACGCCGGCGGGCGGCTGCATGTACTGCACCGGATCGCCGACGGACTGGAATTTCACGCCTTGGAAGCGGCTGGGCAGGAAGCCGCTGTGCCACTGGCGGGCGGCGATCGGCTGCATCTGGCCGCCGCGGCCCTGGGACATGAGGACGATGAACCCCGGCAGCTCCTCGGTTTCAGTTCCCAGACCGTAAAGCAACCAGGACCCCATGCTCGGGCGGCCGGCGATGATCGAGCCCGTGTTCATGAACGTGTGGGCCGGGTCGTGGTTGATCTGCTCGGTGTACATCGAGCGGATGATGCAGACATCGTCGGCGACGCTGCCGATCTCCGGGAAGAGGGAGCAGATTTCCTGGCCGGACTTGCCGAAGCGCTGGAAAGAGAACTGCGGGCCGTAGCACTTGAGTTCCTTGCCCTGCAGCTGGGCGATCTGCTGGCCGCGGGTGAAGGACTCGGGCATGGCGCTCCCGTGCATCGCCGCGAGCTTCGGCTTGGGGTCGAACGTCTCGAGGTGCGACGGACCGCCCGCCTGATAGAGGTAGATCACCCGCTTGATCCGTGCCGGGTGGTGGAGTTGCTCGAGTACGCCCTTCCACGGCCCGTTGTCGCCGGCGAAGAGCGACGGATTGAGCAGGGAGCCGAGGGCGAGCGAGCCCACCCCAGCGGCGGAGCGGCCGAGGAAGGCGCGGCGGGTGAGGGCTTGGAGGTCGTGGGAAGAAGGATGCATCGCGGGAGGCGGTTCGGGCGGGGGCGGCTCAGGAGCGCGTGACGGTCTCGTGGAGGTTGAGGAGGGCGCGGGTCACGGCGGTCCAGGCCGCGAGGTCGGCTTCCGGCAGATCCGCGGCCACGGGCGCCGCTCCGACCGAGACGAGCGCCCGGGCGCCGGCGGGATCCGCGCGGTAGCGCGTGCGCTGCTGTTCGAGCAACTGGCGCAGGAGGTGCGACTCCTCGGCGGTCGGCGGGCGCGCGACCGCGCGGGCGAAGGCCCAGTCCAGCCGGGACTCGAACGTCCAGCCCCCGTGGCGCAGGATGCGCTCGGCGAAGACGCGGGCCGCCTCGACGTAGGTCGGGTCGTTGAGCAGGACGAGCGCCTGCAGCGGCGTGTTCGACGTGGAGCGGTGCGTCGTGCACTCGTCGCGCGCCGGGGCGTCGAAGGCCATCAGGCTCGGGTGCAGCAGCGTCCGCTGCCAGTGCGTGTAGACGCCGCGGCGGTAGAGCTGCTCGCCGGTGTCGGCGACGTACTCGCGGCGCGGGAAGTTGAGCGGGGCGTAGTATCCTGGGGGCTGATACGGGCGGGCGCTCGGGCCGCCGATCCGGGGCGAGAGCAGGCCGCTGATCGCGAGCGCGTTGTCGCGCACGAATTCCGCGTCGAGCCGGAACCGGCTCTGCCGGGCGAGGCGGCGGTTGAGCGGGTCGCGCTCCTCGACGCCGGGCAGGGGCATGGACGAGCGACGGTACGCGCGGGAGCTGACCATGAGGCGCACCAGGTGCTTCACGTCCCAGCCGCTCTCGCGGAATTCGACGGCGAGCCAGTCGAGCAGCTCCGGATGTGACGGCCAGTCGCCCTGGGAGCCGAGGTCCTCGACGGTGCGCGTGAGGCCCTCGCCGAAGTAGAGGCGCCAGAGCCGGTTGACGAAGGTGCGGGCGGTGAGGGGATTTTGCGGCGAGACGAGCCAGTCGGCGAAGTCGAGACGCGAGACGCGGCGGCCGTCGCGCGGGGTGACCCGCCCGAGGAATTCGGGCACGGCGGCCTCGGCGAGCGGGCCGCTGTCGTCCATCCAATTGCCGCGCGGCAGCACGTGCAGCTGGCGCGGTTCGACGCTGCGCGAGACCGGCATCGAGGGCAGTCGCTGGTAGAGATCGTCGCGCGCGATGCGGGCGGCGGCGAGGCGCTGGCGGACGGGGGCGAGCGCCGGGACGATGGCGCGGAAGTGTTCGGCGAGGCGGCGGTTTTCCTCCTCCGTGCGTTCGGCGGCGGGCTTGAGCATGATCTCAAGCGAGCGGCTGGCGATGCCGGCGGGGAAGGGTTCCGGCGCGGCATGGTCATGGAGTGCGAGCCGGAAGCGGCCGAGGTGCTGGTAGGGATGCGCGGCGGAGTGCCGGATGCGCACGGTGAGCCGGGCGTCGGGTCCACCGCTGAAGGGCTCGGCGAACAGGAGCTGGAATCCTCCATTCGCTCCCCGGTTCAGCGTGGCGGCGGTGGTGAGGTCGCCGTCGATCGCCTTGGTCGGGTCGAATCCGGCCTCGCTGCCGAGGCTGGCGGAGATCGAGGCGACGCGGATTGGCGCGGGGCGCGCCGTGGCGGACGAGGCTCCGGCGACCTCGAGTTCCGCGATGAAGAAGCCGGACCCGGCCCGGGATACGTCGGCGCCGGGGAAGCGGTCGTCAGTGATGATCTCCAGACGCAGCGCGGTGACCCGCTTGAGCGGCGCCGGGATGGTCACGATGTAGGTGTCGTGGCGCGGATTCTCGCCGCCGGGCACGATGGAATGGTCTTCCTTCTCGATGGAGAGCGGCGTGCCGGCGGTGGAGCGGGCGGAGAGTGGCGTCTGGACCTTCCAGGCCA
>CAZEJZ010000517.1:0-2686 GCA_964512415.1 uncultured Opitutaceae bacterium | reverse complement strand
GGCGGCGTGGGCGAACTCGGCGCCGCGGTCGATCTTGCCCCGGCAGCGATCCTCGGCCTGGCGGCGCGTGTTGGCGACGATCACCCCGTTGATCACCGGTGTGCGGCGGGCGAGGGAGACGGACTGGAGCGCATGGGAAACGCTGTTCCCGACCATCTCGTGGTGGTTGGTGTCCCCGCCGATCAAGACCCCGAGGGCGATCGCGCAGTCGGCGCGTCCCTTCCGCAGCAGGGCGTCGACCGCGTAGGGGACCTCGTGGGAGCCGGGAACGCGGACCACGCGGATGCGCGGCGGACGCACGCCGGCCGCGCGGAGGCCGGCCTGCACCCGGCTGAGGAGCGCCTCGACCAGTTCCCCGTTGAAGCGCGCCGCCACGATGGCGAACGCGAGGCGGTCGCCGCGGACTGCGGTTGGGGAAGGTGCATCGAGGCTCATGGAGGAAACAGTGTTACCGAAGAAAAGGTCGAAAGGGAAGACCGCGTGACGCCTGCGTCACCGGAGGTCGCCCGCAGCGGCGCAGCGGCGCGGAGGTGCCGGAGCGCTGGCGGACGGGGGCGACCCGGCGGGGCGGGAGGCTAGAGCGGGATCTGCTCCACGACCTCGAGACCGTAGCCGTCGAGACCCACCACCTTGCGGGGGTTGTTGCTGAGCAGCCGGATGCGACCAAGCCCCAGCGCGGCGAGGATCTGCGCTCCCGTGCCGTAGTCGCGGAAACTCATCGCGGGGGTCGGCGTGGCCGCCCCGGTCTGCAGCTGGCGGGCGAGGGCCTCGCCGCCGTTGGGAGCCTCCATGTAGACCACCACCCCCCGGCCCTCCTGCGCGATCCGCTCGAAGCAGGCACCGAGCATTCGCCGGCTGCCGCTGCCGGTCGCCCGGAAGACGTCGCTGAGGAGGTTCTCGCGGTGCACCCGCACGAGGGTCGGCTCGGGACTCGGCTGGCCCATGACGAACGCGAGGTGGTGGAGCCCGTCGACCCGGCTGCGAAAGACGTGCAGCGTGAAGGTCCCGTAGTCCGAGACGAACGGCTGGGTGGCGACCCGCTCGACCAGCTGGTCGCGGCGGACCCGGTGCTCGATCAGCTGCGCGATCGAGATCATCTTCAGCCCGAAGCGGCGCTTGAATTCGAGCAACTGCGGCAGGCGCTGGACCGTGCCATCATCGTTGACCAACTCGCAGATCACCCCGGCGGGAGGCAGGCCGGCGAGGATCGCGAGGTCCACCGCGGCCTCGGTATGCCCCGCGCGCTCCAGCACGCCCCCGTTGCGGGCGCGGAGGGGGAAGACGTGTCCGGGCTGGACGAGTTGCTCCGGCCGCGACGTGTCGTCGGCGAGGATCCGGATCGTGCGCGTGCGGTCGTAGGCGCTGATGCCCGTGGAAATGCCTTCGGCGGCGTCGACGCTGACCGTGAAATCCGTGCGCTGGGACTCGCGGTTGCGCGCCACCATCGGCCCCAGGCCGAAGCGGCGGAGCTGGTGCTCCAGCATCGGCACGCAGACGATGCCGCTGCCGTACCGGATCATCATGTTGATCGCCTCCGGCGTCGCCTTGGTGGCGGCCATGATCAGGTCGCCCTCGTTCTCGCGATCCTCGTCGTCGGCGACGATCACGAGTTTCCCCTCGCTGATGTCCTGAATGACATCCTCGACGCGGTCGAACGGTGACGGAGTGGAGCCCGAGCTCATCCGCAGACAGTCGTTAACGGCCCGGGCCCTGTCAACCCGGGTGGGAATGCCGGTCGTGGCGACGCCGCGCCCGTTGGTGCACGGTGCGACTCCCGCATTGGGTTCGCCCGGTGCAATTAGGCGCGGCACACCAACGTCCAGCCGGAAGGCGTCTCCGGTCCGGTTCAGGCACAGCGGTGCGCGGCGCGTGGCGCCAAGACGGCCCGAGGCCTGCGGTATTGCCCCGGCGGAGCGCCGAGCGCTCAGCGCATCCGGGCGAACGTGTTCTGCAGCAGTTGCAGGTCGCTCGCGCCCTTGGTCTTTTCGCGGGCGCGCGCGATCAGGTCGGCCTCAAGCTGGTTCTTCGTCGGGCGCTTCTTCTCGTAGAACACGCCAAACCGACCGGGCCACGGCTCCGAGGCGAGCCGGTACGCGGCGAGGTCGTCGCTGGTGTCGTGGCGATTCGCGTCCTCGGGCGTGCCGTCGTGCTTCTTCTCGTCGATGAGCGGGAACGCGCCGCCCTTGCGCGGGTTGGCGGCGTCGAAGGCGCCCGGGTAGAACTCGACGCATTCGGAGAGGATCTCGACGACCGAGAAACCATCGTGCTGGGCCGCCCGCATGATCATCTCGGTCATGTGATTGACCTGCGTGGCGTGGCTGCGCGCGATGAACGTCGCGCCGCTGTCCACCAGCTTGCGCATCGGGTTGATCGGCTGGTCGAAGGAGCCGGTCGGATCGGTCTTCGTCTTGAAGCCGATCGGCGACGTCGGGGACGTCTGCTTCTTGGTCAGGCCGTAGACGAAGTTGTCCATGATCACGTAGGTCAGCCGCACGTTCTTGCGGGCGACGTGATCGAGGTGGTTGCCCCCGATGGAGAACCCGTCGCCGTCGCCGCCGAAGACGAAGACGTGGAGGTCATCGCGCCCGAGGCTGATGCCGGCGGAGAACGGCAGGGATCGTCCGTGGATGTAGTGGCCGCCGTGGGTGTTGACGAAGTACGGGAAGCGCGACGAGCAGCCGATGCC
>CAZEJZ010000516.1:0-2709 GCA_964512415.1 uncultured Opitutaceae bacterium | reverse complement strand
AGACGTCCGCACGCCTCCGCCGCGCCGAGGCGGAGCTCGCCGAGGTCCGCGCCCTCGAGCGCCGCGCATCGCTGGGCATCGGTCTCGAGGTCGAGCAGGCCCGGCTCGCTCACATCGACGCCCGTGAGCGGGTCGCCGTCTCCGCACTCGCCGCCGAGCAGGCCGAGGAGGCCGCCCGGCTGTCCCGCCTGCGTTTCGAAAAGGAATCACTCCTCGCTGCGGACTTGATCGGCGCCGAGGGACGCCGGCTCGAGGCTCGCCTGCGCCACGTCATCGCCACCGCCGACGAGCGGATCGCGCTGATTTCACTGCGCCGCGCCCTTGGCTTGGACCCGCTGCCCCAGCCGTAAGCTCCGCCGGCGTCACACCTTCTCCGCCCGTTCCTTCCACCCCCACTCTTTCCTCCGCCGCATGAATCCGTTGCTGTCCTTGTGTTCCCCGACGCCGCGCGCGGGATCCGTTCCTTCCACACGATCCGGCCGGTTGCCGGCATCAGCAATGCGCCCGATCGGGCTGCTGGTCGCGCTGCTGTCGGGCGGTGTCGCGCTGACCGGTTGCGGGCGTCCTTCAGATAACGCCGGATCCGGAGACAGCGGCGGCGCCGCCGACGTGGCGGGCCGTCCGGTCGCGCGCGTGTCCACCGCCTTCGTCCGCGCGACAGAGCAACCGTTGCCGACCGAGGTCGTGGGTACGGTCCGTCCCGCGCAGCGCGCGGTGATCGCACCGAAGCTGATGGGCGCGATCGAGTCGCTTCCGGTCACGCTCGGCCAGCGCGTCGTCGCTGGCGAGGTGCTCGCCCGGATCTCCGCAGCGGAGATCCTCGCCCGAGTCGCCCAAGCCCGCGCGCAGCTCAACCTCGCCCAGCGCGATCTCGACCGCGAGCGGTCGCTCCTCACGCAGGGCGCGAGCACCGCCGATTTGGTCCGCTCGCTCGAAGACCGCACCACGATGACCGTGGCGATGGTCCGCGAGGCCGAGGTCATGCTGGGCTACGCCGAGATCCGCGCACCGTTCGACGGGGTCGTGGTCCGCAAGCTGGCCCAGGCCGGCGACTTTGCCTCGCCCGGCTTCCCGCTGCTGGAGCTCGAGGGTACGTCTGATTTTCAAATCGAGGCCGATCTCCCGGAATCGCTCGCCGCCACGCTCAGGGTCGGTCAGGAAATCCCGGCCGTCACCCCGAGTTCGGGCGCGTCCTTCACCGCCCTGCTGGCCGAGCTTTCGCCCTCCGCGGAAGCTGCGGCGCGCACCGTGCCAGTGAAACTTTCCGTGCCCGCCGGCGCTGCGGTGCGCTCGGGGGAATTCATCCGGCTCCGCGTCCCCGGTCCGATGGTCCGTCGTCTGACGATGCCCGCCAGCGCGCTGTCCGTGCTCGGCCAGATGGAGCGTGTCTTCGTCGTCACAGGCCCGGACAGCACGGCCGCCGCCGCGGGCACCGCAACGGCGGCAAGCACCGCTGCCGCCTCCGCCGCCACGCCGCGCGCCGGGCTGCGGTTAATCCGCACGGGGTCCACCCTGCCGGGTGGCGATCTCGAAATCCTCGCCGGCCTTGAAGCCGGAGAGCGTGTCGTCCTCAACCCGCCCGCCAGCCTGCGCGAAGGCGATCGTCTCGAGGTGCTGCCGTGAGTTCTCCCGTGCCTTCTCTCGAATCAGCGTCCTCGCCACCGGCCGTGGATGCTCCGACCCGGGGCATCGCAGGCCGGCTCGCCGCGCTGTTCATCGACTCGAAGCTGACGCCGATCGCGGTCGCCGCGTCGCTGCTGCTCGGCGTGTTCGCGATCCTGATGCTACCCCGCGAGGAGGAGCCTCAAATCAAGGTGCCGATGATCGATGTCTTCGTCGCCATGCCCGGAGCCGCGCCGAGCGAAGTCGAGAATCGGGTCACACGCCCGGTCGAGGAGCTGCTCTGGGAAATCCCCGGGGTCGAATACCTCTATTCCACCGCCAGTCCGGGTGGCAATCTCACCATTGTGCGCTTCAAGGTGGGCACCGATCTCGAGGCCGCGCTCGTGCGGCTCAATCAGAAGCTGCAGGCCAACCTCGACCGGATCCCGATCGGGGTCACGCCTCCGCTGGTCAAGCCGCGCACGATCGACGATGTGCCGATCCTCGCGCTGACGTTGCACAGCGCCCGCTACGATCACGCCACGCTGCGGCAGATCGCGGTGCAGCTCGACGATGCGGTGAAACAAGTGCCGCAGGTCGCCGAGACCACCGTGATCGGCGGCCACCCGCGCTCGATCCGCGTCCAACTCGATCCGCAGCGGCTCGCCGCCCGCAATCTGAGCCCAGGACTCGTGGTCCCGATGCTGCAACAGGCCGGCGCCCAGACCTACGCGGGCGCACTGCCGGCCGGCAATGTCGAGACGCTGCTGCAGGTGGGCACGTTCTTCCGCGACACCCACGAGGTCGGCGCCGTGGTCCTCGGCGCCCACGGAGGGCGCCCGGTCTACCTGCGCGAGGTCGCTGACATCGTCGATGGTCCCGCAGAGCCCGCAGACTACGTTCTCCACGGCGCCGGTGGCCCCGGCTCGGCCGCTGCCGGCGAAGAGGCCGCCGTCACGGTCAGCATCGCCAAGCGTCCCGGGGCCAACGCGGTCGATGTGGTCAGCGCCGTGCTTGCCCGGGTCGAGGGACTACAGGGCAGCCTGATTCCAGCCGACGGCGGAGTCGCCGTACCCCGCGACTACGGCGCCACCGCTGCGGAGAAAT
>CAZEJZ010000515.1:0-2710 GCA_964512415.1 uncultured Opitutaceae bacterium | reverse complement strand
CCTCGCCCGTGCCGTACTTGACGTTGATGGACGCGTTGTCCGCCTCGTCGTCGATGAGCAGCAATGGCAGCGCGCGGGCGGCGCTGCCGCCGTTGTGCTCCTGCATCCAGTCGGTGAGGTTCTTCAGCGTGTTGTAGTTCTTCTTGATTACGAAGACCGCCGGCTCGGACAGGCTGTGCAGCGGCAGCCCCAGCCCGGTCGCCATGCCGGTGTCGAAGTCCTTCACGGCATTGGTGAAGGAGACCGGCCGGCGCGTCGGGTCGTACTTGCCGACGCCGATGAACTTGTCTGCCTTCCGGGAGAGGAGCCGGGCGCTGTCCCGCCCGATGAATCCCTCGTCGACGCGGACCTGGGTCTGGTTGCGCAGGTTGTTGTGGACGCCAGCAATCACGACGATGACCTTGTAGCCGGCGTCCGCGGCCTTTGCGATCAGGCCGATGTAGTTGGCGGTCTTGCCGGACTGCACGTACCCGACGACCATGCCGCGCCGCTGCCAAGGTGTCTTGCGGTGGGGATTCTCCAGCAGTCCGAGGGTGCGCTCCGTCTCGGCGTGTATCGTGTCGATCACCCCGCGGGACAGTTTCATGTGCTCGTGCAGGAGCCGGCGGTATCGCTCCCAATAGTACCAGTCGATGCCCACCTTCGCCGGCTCGAGCCACGGGGTGAAGTCGAGCCCCGTCAGCTGCGAGCCGAGGCGCATGGTCACGTCGTGCCGGGTCTCGAGCCTCCTTGCGAGCTGCTCGGCCTCGTCGTCGCTGATGGCGAACATTACGCGGTGCCGTTCGATCCAAATGCGGATCAGCTCGGGCGTTATCTCCTTGGCCCGGGCCAGCTGCGTTTCGACACCAGCCTCCAGTTCTTCCATTTCACTAGACATCGTCGTCCTCATCGTCCTCTTGTGGATTCGCGTGGTCGTCCGGAGACAGTCCGCTCAGCAGCTGCTCCACCTGCGTCCAGTTGGAGCGGAACGGCTCCGCCCTCCTGAGCATCTCCGGCACCTGTCCCATTGTGAGCCCAAGCTCGAGAAGACGGGACAGGGTGACGGCGAACGCTTTGGCAAGGTCTTCCGGCGACATTGTGGCCTGCCGTACGGTCTCCGGCTCGCCGGCCAGATCCGCGAAGATGATGTCCAGCGGCAGGGCCGCGGACATGGTCCGGAGGAGCCGGTCGAAATCCGACGCGACATCGTCTGGAAGACGCTGCCGGAAATCCATCACGACCGGGTTCTCGGCGTTCAGCTCGTACGATGTGCGACCGTCCGCCGTCGTGCGTGTCCAGATCGGCAGCCGCCCAATGTGGGCGACCTTCTGGGCCCTGCCGACATACTTGCGCCTGGAAGGCGCACCGATCTCTGAGATCAGCTTCTGCAGGCGCTTCCGGACCGGCAGCGGCGGTCGTGCGGAAGCCTTCTTGACGTCCACCTGCCATTCCGCGTCGAGCCCGTTCGGCGTGTCGATCCTGACGCGGCAGAGCTTGGTCAGCTCCATCTGGCGGGCGAGGCCGAACCAGGTGCCGTGCACGATTAGCCGCTTCTCCCGATAGAGATAGAAGCCTTGGGACTTCAGGTATCCGTCCGGGCCCCCGTAGTGCTCCCAGTCCGCCTTCGAGACGTTCCGGTGGTGCGGAAGCGTGTACGCCTTGACGTACACTTTATGCTTGCCCACCTGCACCACTTCGGAAGAGCTGGTCTCGGTAGAGGGGTGCCTGGAATGGAAGGGGTCGAAGGGTTTCAGCGGCAGTTCGTTGAGCAGGATGCCGACCCGTGGGGTTCCCGGCTCGCCGGCGAGGAATCGGTGGAAGACCAGCTCCAGATGGCGGCGGGCCTCGTCCAGGCGGCGGGTGAAGTGCTTCCTTCCGTCCTCGCTTCCGCTTGATTCCACGGCCCGGTCCATCCGCTGCCAGACAACGAGGGCTCCGTCCGAGGTGAGTTCATTGGCGAACGGGATGCCGTCCGTGGACGCGGGCGTCAGGAGCTCCCAGCTGTCTTCCTTTTCGACGTGGTCGAGGTCCCAGATCGCGACGCTGAGGTCGGCGCCCTTCCGCGAGACCACGGTCATCCGGCGGCACTGGGAGAATGATGCCGTCTTCATGCCCAGGCCGAAGCGGCCGAGGTCGGTCCGCGGTCGCCGGGCGCGCGGGCTGCTGCTCCCCAGCCGCATGGCGTCCAGCAGCTGCGCCCGGTCCATGCCCTTGCCGTTGTCCAAGATACCGATGCTCGGGTCATGGCCGGCGGCATCGACCAGCAGGCGGATCTCGGTGGCGCCGGCGGTTATCGAGTTGTCGATTACGTCCGCGAGCGCGGTCTCGAGGGAGTAGCCGATGTCCCGCATGCTCTCGATGAGCATCGCGGCTCGCGGCGGTGCGGAGTGCGTTGTCGTCATGCGCGCAGGAGGTAGGCTGCAGTGGCGGAGACCGCTGAGTGGACTGCAATGAAGCGAGGGTGGACTGACATCGACCGGGGGTCAATCACAGCGAGGTTCCCGAGCCACAAATACCCGCATAGGCACAGAAGTCATCTCCTACGGTGCGCCCACGGAATGCCAAGGTCAACAACCCGTTCCGACAGTCGGCGCCCCTTTTACGGATCGTCATGTTCGGGCGGTATAGGTGGCCTTCCTTATGTGAAGCACCGCAGGTTGCGCTTGCCCCCCCCCCCCCCCCCCCCCCCCCCCCCCTCCCACCTCCCCCCCCGCCCGCCCACCACTCCCCC
>CAZEJZ010000514.1:0-2720 GCA_964512415.1 uncultured Opitutaceae bacterium | reverse complement strand
CTGCTCGCCCGCCGCCTCGTCGAGCGCGGCGTGCGCTTCATTCAGGTCTGGCACGACGGCTGGGACCATCACCAGGATCTCGAGGAACGCATCACCACCAAGGCCCGCGAAATCGACCAGCCGCTCGCCGCCCTCCTCGCCGATCTCAAGCTCCGCGGCCTGCTCGATTCCACCTTGGTGATCTGGGGCGGCGAATTCGGGCGCAAGCCCACCCGCGACCGCAACGGCGGCGATAATCCGGGCCGCGATCACAACGCGAAGGCCTTCTCGCTCTGGCTCGCCGGCGGCGGCATCAAGGGCGGCCTCGTGCACGGCGCGACCGACGAACTGGGCGCCGCCGCCGTCACTGACAAGGTCCACATCCACGACCTGCACGCGACTCTCCTGCACTGCCTCGGCTTCGACCACCGCCGCCTGACGTACCGCCACAATGGTCGCGATTTCCGGCTCACCGACGTCGCCGGTACCGTGATCCGACCCATCCTCGCCTGACGCAGTCACCCCCGGCGCCGTGCAGCCCCACTCTCCCGACTCTTCCGGCACCCTGCGGCGACGCCCTGCGCGGTCCACCCTACGCCGGTGGTCCACATTCGTCCTCGCCGCCAGTGCGGTGGCCGTTGGCACGGCGCTGGCGCCCCACTCCCTCCGCGCGGCCATCGCCCCGGTGGACGACGCCTTCTTCCTCACCCGGGTCGAACCCGTCCTCCGCGAACAGTGCCACGCCTGCCACAGCCACTCCGCCGAACGCATCCGCGGCGGCCTCGTGCTCGACAGCCGCAGCGGCCTGCTGCAGGGCGGTTCCTCGGGCCCGGCGATCGTGCCGGGAGATCCCGCCCAGAGCCTGCTGATCCGGGCGATCCGCCATGACGATCCCGACCTGCAGATGCCGCCGGCGGATCACGGGCCCAAGCTGCCGGACGCGGTCATCGCGGACCTGACCGCCTGGGTCGCCCAAGGCGCGCCGATGCCCGCCGGCGCCGGCGCGTACGCCGAGGCTGCGGCCCGGCCAAACGCTCCGCACTGGTCGTTCCAGACGCTGCAACGTCCGTCGGTTCCCGCGACAAACGACCCCTGGGTCAGATCGCCCGTCGATGCCTTTATCCTCCAGCGACTGCGGAGCGCCGGCCTTTCGCCGAACGGTCCCGCGGACAAGCGCACCCTCCTCCGCCGTGTCACCTTCGATCTCACCGGCCTGCCGCCGACGGCCGAGGACGTGGCGGCATTCCTCGCCGACGATCGCCCCGATGCGTTCGCCCAGGTGGTGGATCGCCTGCTCGCCTCTCCCCACTACGGCGAGCGGATGGCGCGGCTGTGGATGGACGTCGCGCGCTATTCCGACACGAAGGGCGACCCCGTGCGGCGCGATGATCCGCGCTTCCCTCACGCGTGGACCTACCGCGACTACCTGATCAAGGCCTTCAACCAAGATCTTCCCTACGCCGACTTCATCCGCGAGCAGATCGCGGCCGATCTCCTGATCGAGTCGGATGCGAAGGCGGCAAAGGACGCGGGCGGCGCACCCTCGGACGACCACTCCCGCCTCGCCGCACTTGGATTTCTTACGCTCGGCAACCAGCACGATGGACGGCGCAACGACATCATCGATGACCGCATCGATGTCATCTCGAAGGCGTTTCTCGGCCTCACGGTCTCCTGCGCCCGCTGCCACGACCACAAGTTCGATCCGATTCCCACGGCGGACTACTACTCCCTCTACGGCGTGCTCGCCAACACGGTGGAACCGGCGTCCCCGCTCACCGCTCCGGCTCTGCAGGCCCGCGTCCCGACGACGCCCGCGCTGGAGGACTACCTCGCCCAGGCGAAGTCGCTCGCCCAGCAGAATGCCGACCTGCGCGCCGAATTCGCCAGCCTTCGTCGTCGACGCCAGCTCACCCCGGACCGTCGGCGCGAACTCGTCCGCCGCGAGGGGGCCCTGCTGCGCGAGATCGCGCAGCTCGAACTCACCCACGCCGGCGCGCCGGCCCGCGCACCCGCGTTGGCTGATGCTCCGCGAAGCCACGACTACCCAATCCTCCTGCGCGGCGAGGCGGGCAACACCGGCGAGACCGTGCCCCGGCGCTTTCTCGCCGCCCTTTCGCCCAACCCCACCGAGCGCCCCACCTGGCGCCGCGGTTCCGGCCGACCGGAACTGGCCGAGGCCATCGCCGATCCCCGCAACCCGCTCACCGCCCGGGTGCTCGTCAACCGCCTCTGGCAGCAGCACTTTGGTCAGGGTTTTGTGGATACCCCGGACGACCTCGGCCGGATGGGCGGCGCCCCGAGCCATCCCGAGCTGCTCGATTGGCTGGCCACGGAGTTCCTCGCGCACGGTGGCTCGATCAAACAGCTTCACCGCGTCATCCTCTTGAGCAGCACGTACCAGCAGGCCGGCGGCGCCAATCCCGCCGCGAGCGCGGCTGACCCGGAGAACCGGCTGCTCTGGCACGCCCCCCTGCGCCGCCTGTCCTTCGAGCAGATGCACGATTCGCTGCTCGCGCTCTCGGGCACGCTCGACCCCACGATCGGCGGGCGGTCCATCCTGCCCAACGCAGACGTCCAGCATCGCCGCCGCGCCCTCTACCTGTTACTCGACCGCCGCAACCCGCCGGAATTGTTCACGCAGTGGGATTATCCGAATCCCGACGTCCCATCCGGCCGACGCTACCAGACCACCGTCCCACAACAGGCGCTGTTCCTCATGAACAGTCCTCTGGTGATCG
>CAZEJZ010000513.1:0-2724 GCA_964512415.1 uncultured Opitutaceae bacterium | reverse complement strand
CGCGGGCGCCGACCTTGGTGTTGGGGCAGCCCCCCTGGATCATGAAACCCTTGATGATCCGGTGAAACGCCGTGCCATCGTAGAATCCCTCGCGGGCGAGCTTCTTGAAGTTCTCGACCGTCTTCGGGGCCACCTCGGGCCAGAAGGCCAGGGTCATGTCGCCGTAGGAGGTGCTGATGATGGCGTTTTCTTTCGCAGGTGCAGTGCTCATGGAAGCGAGAGCCAACCCCGGCTTGCCCGCGGGATCAAGCCGTCAGTGCGCGCCCGGTACGTCGCACCGGTCGAGAGCGCGGCTGGACGTGGCGGGCGATGTACCGTTGTTCACCCGCTGGGGCGCGCCGGTGGAGGGTGCGGAAAGTCGCGACCCGCGTCCGGACGCCTGAGCTCCGGTGTGTCACGCAGTTGGAGGGTGCCCCCGCGGATGAACTCCGGCACCACCGCCAACGAGCTGGGGCGCACCCCGGAACGGACCAGCCGGATCAGCGGCCGGGCGAGGCGGCGCACGAAGACGGCCGGGTCGCACGCGTAGCGCGCCAGCGCCGGGGTCAGCCGCGCGAGGTAGGGATCGTCGAAGAGGCACACCAGCGACAGGGTCTCGGGCACGCGGACCCCGCGCGCGTGCAGATGCCCCAGCGCGCTGAGGGCGTCGCCGGGCAGCATCACGATCACGGCGGTCGGCCGGACCTGCGACGCGAGCAGACTGACGATCGCCGAGCCGACCCCGCTGGTCGCGCTCTCGTGCTCGCGGACCGCGACGCTCATGCCATGCGTGCGCAGCCAAGGTGCGGCCTCGGCGAGGCTGGCGGCGACCTCGCGGGTGCCGGCAAACGGCGAGCGGGGCAGCAGGAGCGCGATTTGCCGGTGGCCATGCCGGTGCAGGGTGCCGAGGGCGTGGCGCAGCGCCGCACCGAGATCGATGCGGAAAGCCGGGAGCGCGACGCCGGGGTGGGCGGAACCCAGGACCAATGCCGGAAGCGCGACGCGCTCGAAGTGCCGCTGCACCGCCTCGGAACACGACGCCAGCACCCACGCCGCCGCGCGTGTGTGGGCGAGCAGGCGGCGCAACGCCGCGCCCCCGCTCCGGGCTGAACGCTGGGCCAGCACGTGGGTCTGCAACTCCAGCCCGGCGCGCTGCAGCTGGGCGCGCAGTTCGTCGCGGATCAGGATCGAGGACCACGATTGCTCCGCGGAGGGCAGCGATGAGATCATCGCAACGACCTCCGCCCCGCCGGCTGCCGTGCCCGGCGCCTTCGGCCCCCCGGCGGTGCGGCGCACGCGGGCCGGACGCACCGGCCGCCAGCGGCTCCCGCGCTTCACCGCCACGCGACCCTCCCGGTGCAGCAGCTGCAGCGCCTGCCGGACGGTCGAACGGCTGACCTGCAGCGTGGCGGCGAGCTGGTGCTCGCCCGGCAGTTGGGTTGACCACTGCGCCCGGTCCAGTTCGTGGCGCAGGGCGTCCGCGACCTGGTCAACCAGACTCAGTCGGCGGAGCGCGAGCGGCATGAGGGCGTTCTGCCGCCGGGCCGTGGGGTGGTCAATCCCGGTTCGGAAAGTTGTCTGAGGAAAAGACAACTGGGGTGCGCTTGCCGCGGCCCCCGATTGCTCGCTCGATGGCCCCTGCACCCGAAGGCGGGTCCGTGCGCCCCACGCCCGGACCGGCCGTCGGAGGCGTCTCGTATCCGCCGGGCCTTCGGCCGCTGCCGGAACGGTTCCCACGGCCCGGCACGATCGCTCCTCTTTTTCACCCCATCCCTCCCTCGCCATGGATTCCTCCGCTCCCGTTGCCGCCGGTCCCCGGCGCCTTGACACCACTGACTGGGCCTCGCTGACCCTTGGCCAGCGCATCCGCCACCTCGAACTCGAAGGCTACGTCGTCCTCCCGGACCTCCTTTCGCCCGAGCAGGTGGCGAACTTCAAGCGCCAGCTCGCTCCCCTCGAGACGATCCCGGCGGACTACAGCGACAAGCAGCGCGGGCGCCGCGGCATCCAGTGGGAGGGCCCGGACTTCATCAACCTCGTCGGTCATGCGCCGACGATCGCATTCCTCGAGGCCTTGCTCGGTCCGGACATCCTCTTCCTCGGCGGCGTGTACGCCCTGTCGCTCCCGGGGCATCCGGGCATCAGCCTGCACACGGACGGCCAGCCCTACGGCTCGCAGATCTTCGGCTGGTCGGGCTCGTGCCCGGTGCAGGTGCGCGTGCTCTACTACCTCGACGACCTGACGGCGGACGTGTCGCCTTTCCTCGTCGTGCCGCGTTCGCATCTCTCGATGCATGCGGACGCGAATCCCTACACCCGCTACAACGGGCATCCGGAGGAAGTGGCGGTGCCGGCGAAGGCCGGGTCGGCGGTGCTGCTCAATCACAAAGTGTTTCACGGGAATTGCCCGAACGTCGGCACGCGCGAACGCGGCATGCTCGCGTACCTGTACCGTCCGGCCTGGGCGGGCCCGGCGGAGGAGAAGATTCCTGCGTGGCCGGCCGACAAGCTGGCGCAGGTCCCGCCCCATCTGGCGCGCTACTTTGAGAATCCGAACGTGCGCCGCGGCTTCGACTTCAATCATCCGAACAAGCCGAAGAACATGCGCGGCGATGCGCCCGGCATTGCGCCGAGTCGCTGGGACCGTGTCTAGGCGGGGCTGGACTTCGTCGGTCCCGACTGCCGGAATGGGAAGGTGCTGCCGCGCTGCGGCACCGCCTCAGCGATGAGCCTCACCTCCGCCTC
>CAZEJZ010000512.1:0-2739 GCA_964512415.1 uncultured Opitutaceae bacterium | reverse complement strand
GTGCACGACGAGCAGGCCGTTGCCGAGGAGCGTGGTCTCGTCGACGTCGTTGACCACGAGACAGCCTGCGCGGCGGCCGATCGCCCGCCAGGTGGCGGGACGATTCGGAGGCAGGGCGAAGGTCCACCACGTCGCCTCGGATTCCTGACGCCACGCCGCGCTTGGCGTGCCGTCGGCCCAGCGACCGACGACCTGCTCGGCCGGCGCGTCGATCGCCGGGAGATCGAAGCCGCGTCCCAGACCGAGTGTCTCGCGCGAGTCGTCGATTGCGAGCGTCTGGACCGCATCGGCCTGATGGACCATCCGGGTGGGAAAATCAGTCAGCGCGGAGGCGCGGTCCGCGCCGATGCGCTGTCCGTCGCTCCAGCCGGCGTAGCCGAGGAAGACCACGTGCCGTCCCTGCTGCGCCACCCGTGTGCGGAGGTCGTGGCGCTGCGCGGCGTCGAGCACCGTGCCGGTCGCCACGATGACCAGACGGAACGCGGTCAGGTCGAGTCGCGGCAATTCCGAGAGCAGGGCGTCGGTGTGGATGAGACCGGACTGGTAGAGCGCCTCGACCACGCCATCGGTGAGCAAGCGCGAGACCGGATCGACGGTCGAGATCGGCATGACGCCGAAGACGAGCCGCGTGGGATCGTGGCGGGCCGACGCGAGGTGCGCGAACGACCACGGATCGTGGAGCAGCAGGACGTCGCTGGCGCGTTCGTACGGGGCGGCGAGGCGGGCTTGAGCGAGCGTGCGGATGGCCTGCCACTCGCGCTGCAGCACCGGGTGGTCCCACCATCCGATGTTGCCCATCCGGGCGAACGCGGGGGTGCCGGAGATCGGTCCGAAGTCGTAGCCCCACAAACCACCGCCGCGCGTGATCGGTTGAAGGAGATTGCGCCGGAGCACGGCGACGTCGTCGGCCAGCGTGCTCGCGAAGGCCTTGTCCCACGGGCACGGGGCGACCGAGGTCGCGCGATCCATTTCGTCGAGCCAGAGTTTGCCGGCGCGGCGGACGGCATCGACCAGCCCGCGGGAGTGGCCGCTGCCGCCGAGGGGCAGTGCGGTGGGCGTGTACGCGGGCGTGGCGCAGATGCAGTCGAGGTCCGGCGACGCGAGCAGGCGGTCGAGGCTGAGATGCCCGCCGGCGGCCTCGCGGCCGAAGGCGCAGTAAAAGTAGCCGAAGAACGTGGCGGTGAGCACCGGCCGCGGCCAGGCGGCCTTGACGGTGCGCGCCATCATTAGCACGGCCTCGGCGAGGTCCTCGTGCTGGAAGAGGAAGTAGTCGATGACGTCTTGCTGCGTCGCCGGATCGCGGAGGATGGCAAGGGCGGCGCGTTCGCGGGCGGGGGCGTCCGGCGCGCGGATCGCGGCCCACGTGATCCCCGGCTGGTTCCATGCGGCGGCGAGTGCGGATTCCGTGCCGTAGCGCTGCTGCGCCCAGCGTTGGAAGGCCGCGGTGGCGGCGGGGCTCACGTCGGGGTCGTGGGCGAAGAAACCAAACTGGTGCCATTCGCCGTACACGCCGTAGGCGAGCTGCAGGGCGAAGACGGCGCCGCCTTCCGGGGTGGCGCCGAAGGCCTGAGCGAACCGGGTGAGCTGACGCTTCGCCCAAGTCTGCCAGTGCGCGGAGGAAAAGCTGGCGCGGACGGGTGCGTCGTTGTCGCGGCCGATCCAGCGTTCGAGTCCCCAACGTTCCTCCGACTCGGCTGGACCGTCGGCGTACTGCACGCACTCGTCGGGATGGGCGGCGCACCAGGCCGGCGGTGGATTGAGATGCACCCGCAGCATCACGGCGGCGTCGGGGCAGGCATCGAGGATGCCGCGGACTTGCCGCTGGGCAAGGGTGACATCGAGCGCGTCGTCCGGTCCGAGGAGCCACTCGAGCCACAGGTCCGCCTGGAACAGGCGGCAGCCGTTTTCCGCGAAGAGCCGAAGATTGCGTTGCGGAACCTCCTCCCACGTGAGCCGCCCGCCGGGGCAGTCGGTGAGCGCGTAGATGACCGGGGCGGTGGGCTGGCCGTTGAGCAGGAGGACGGCGCGCCCGTGGCGGGTCTCGACGGTGGCGTGAAGGGGCGGGCGGTCGGGGGGAGGCATGGCGTGGGCGCGGGACGCGAAGCGTCGAAATCGGGGCACCATTTGGAGGTCCCGCCACGAGCGTGGCGAGGTGTTTTCCAGCCGGCGCCGATTAAGGCTTCGGCAGCGCGTCGGCTCCGGGTGGCGGAGGCGCGGCGTGTGCCGTTCGCGGGGGCGAGGTTGCCACGGCGGGTTCGCGGCCTATGTTGCCATCATGGAAAATTTCACGTTTCACAATCCCACCCGTCTGCACTTTGGCCGCGGCCAGATCGCTAAGCTGGCGCAGGAAATCCCGGCGAACGCGCGCGTGCTGCTGCTCGCGGGCGGCGGGAGCATCAAGCGCAACGGCGTCTACGAGCAGGTTCAGGCGGCGCTCGCGGGGCGCACGGTGTTCGAACATTTCGGCGTCGAAGCGAACCCTGATTATCAGACCCTGATGGGCGCGGTGGAGATCTGCCGGCGCGAGCGCGTCGAGTGGGTGCTGCCGGTCGGTGGCGGATCGGTCCTCGATGGCGCGAAGTTCGTCGCCGCCGCGGTCCGCTTCGTCGGCGAACCCTGGGAGATCCTCGCGAAGCGCCTCAGCGCGCTGCCGCACGCGCTGCCGATCGGTGCCGTGCTGACCCTGCCGGCGACCGGCTCGGAGGCGAACGGTGCCGCCGTGATCTCCCGTCGCGCGAC
>CAZEJZ010000511.1:0-2743 GCA_964512415.1 uncultured Opitutaceae bacterium | reverse complement strand
GAGATCACGACGCGGATCGCCGCCTACGAGATGGCCTACCGCATGCAGACCAGCGTGCCGGAGCTGACCGACATCTCGCGTGAGCCGGCTTCCGTTCTGGAGATGTACGGCCCGGATGTCCGCCGGCAGGGCAGCTTCGCCTACAACTGCCTCATGGCGCGGCGGCTCGCGGAACGCGGGGTGCGCTTCATCCAGGTGATGCACGCGGGCTGGGATCAACACCGGAACCTCAATTCACAGCTCAAGATCCAATGTACGGATACGGATGCTCCCTCCGCCGCGCTCATCCGCGATCTCAAACAGCGCGGATTGCTGGACGACACCTTGGTCATCTGGGGTGGCGAGTTCGGACGCACCCCGTTCCTCCAAGGGAAGATCGAGGACGTCAAGAATTGGGGCCGCGACCATCATCCGTATGCCTTCTCGCTTTGGATGGCCGGCGGCGGCATCAAGCCGGGGATCAGTTACGGGGCGACCGATGAATTTGGATTCAACGCCGTGGACCGTCGCGTGCACGTGCACGACTTTCAAGCGACCGTGATGCACTTGCTCGGCATCAATCACGAACGCCTCACTTACAAGTTCCAAGGGCGAAACTTCCGGCTCACTGACGTCCATGGTCACGTCGTGAAGGACATCCTCGCCTGACCGCGCCGGGGGGGCTGACAGCTCGGACGCGGACCGGCGCGTATTTGGGGTGCGGACCGGCCCCGGAGGCAAGGCCCGCGAGACCGGTCAGGCAATCAGCGACTCGATCAGGTTGCCGTGGACGTCCGTCAGTCGGAAATCCCGTCCTTGGAAGCGGAAGGTCAGGCGCCGGTGGTCGAGGCCGAGGAGATGGAGGAGCGTGGCATGGATGTCATGCACGTGGGCGCGATCCTTGACGGCATTGAAGCCCAGTTCGTCGGTTTCGCCGATGATGCGTCCGGCCGGCGTGCCGCCGCCCGCGAACCACATCGTGAAAGCGTCGATGTGGTGATTGCGTCCCGTCGTGTCGCGATTTTCGCCCATGGGGGTGCGACCGAATTCGCCACCCCAGATCACCAAGGTATCCTTGAGCAGCCCGCGCTGCTTGAGGTCGGTGACGAGTGCCGCCTGCGCCTGGTCGACCTCGCGGCAACGGGCCTCGAAGTCGCTCTGCAGGTTCTCGCCGGGGCCGCCGTGGCTGTCCCAGTTCGTGTGGTACAGCTGTACGAACCGCGAGCCGCGCTCGATCAGTCGCCGCGCGAGCAGGCAGTTACGAGCGAAGGACGGACCGTCGTCTTGGATTCCGTAGAGCGCCCGCGTGGCCGCGCTCTCGCCGCGGAGATCCACGAGCTCGGGGGCGCTGCTCTGCATGCGGCTGGCCATTTCGTAGGCGGCGATGCGGGTGTGGATCTCCGCGTCGCCCGTCGCGACGGCTTGCTGGAGATTGAGGTCCCGGAGCGCGTCGAGGGTCTGGCGCTGGCGCAGCGAGGATACCCCCGAAGGATTGGTGAGATTGAGGATCGGGTCTCCCTGGCCGCGGAACGGCACCCCCTGGAACGTCGTCGGAAGGAATCCGGTGCCCCAGAGCACTGATCCGCCCCGGGGGCCGCGGGGGCCGGATTGGAGGACCACGAACCCGGGCAGATTTCTCGACTCGGTGCCCAGTCCGTAGGTCACCCATGAACCCATGCTCGGGCGGCCGAACTGGCCGGAGCCCGTGTTCATGAACAGCTTGGCGGGCGCGTGATTGAAGAGGTCGGCGGCGCAGGACTTGACGATCGTGAGATCGTCGACGATCCGGGCCGTGTGGGGCATGAGGTCGGAGACCCAGGCGCCGCTCTGTCCGTGGCGCGCGAAGGTCCTGCGCGAGCCGAGCAGCTTTGAACCGTGGCTGGTCTTCATGAACGCGAAGCGTTTCCCGGCGACGAGCGATTCCGGCACGGGCTGCCCGTTGAGTTCGTTCAGGCGCGGCTTGTAGTCGAAGAGATCAAGCTGGCTGGGTCCGCCCGCCATGAAGAGATAGATCACTGACTTGGCGCGGGCGGGAAAGTGCGGCGGCTTCGGCGTGGTCGGGTCGGCCGGCTGGGCGGGCCCAGCCGCACGCGCGGATTGGTCCAGCAGGGCCGCGAGGGCAACGCCGCCGAGCCCGATGGCGCAGCGGCTGAGGAAGTGGCGGCGGGTCAGCGCGTGCAGCTGTGCGGCCGCGTCGGGATGAAGAGGGTCGAGCTGACTCATGAGCGATTGAGGGTCTCGTCGAGGTTCAGGAGGACGCGTCCGACCGTGGTCCAGACGTCGGACTCGGTGCCGGAGGCCCCGGCTGGGTCGGGGAGGCGCAAGTCCGCGATCAAGCGGCGGAGACGCTCGAGTTCCGGAGCCGTGGGTTCGCGGGAGACGCAGAGACGGAACCCCAGCCGGAGGCGCTGATCGTCGGTGCCGGCCTCGCGCTGGAGACGCGCTCCCAGCGCCTCCGCGAATTCGAAGAACTGGCGATCATTCAGGAGTGTCAGCGCCTGCAGCGGCGTGTTCGAGCGAACGCGTCGCGTACAGGCGCTGAAGCTGTCCGGCGCGTCGAACACGGCGGTGGCCGGGTGGGGCGTCGCCCGCCAGTGGTGGGTGTAAAGTGCCCGGCGATGGCGATCGTCGCCTTCGCTGGTGATCCACGCGCGGTTGACCTGTCCCAGTCCCATCACTCCGGCGGGCTGGGGTGGAAACACGGGGGGGGAACTTGTGCTGAAACTCTTTCTCCGCCCCCGCTTGGCGACCGGGTTCGAGGATC
>CAZEJZ010000510.1:0-2747 GCA_964512415.1 uncultured Opitutaceae bacterium | reverse complement strand
GCCGGAAACTCAACCCGGAGTTGCGGAAAGTGGGGTCGTCGTCATCCGGGATTGTTCTCGCGGTCGGCGCGCCTTAGCGTGCGGGAATGCTCCGGCTCCCGCGATTTTTCCTGCACCTCACTCTGGCGTGGTTGACGGGCTCCGTGCTCCTCGCGCATTCGGCCTCCAAGGAACTCACGGAGGCCGCGCTCGGCTTTCTGGGTTCCCTCAACGCCGTGGAGAAGGAGCGCGCAGTGTACCCGCTGGCGGATGCCGAGCGCGAGAATTGGCATTACGTTCCGCGCGAAAGGAAAGGGCTGCGTCTCAAGGATATGAGTCCCGTGCAGCGGGAACGGGCCATCGCCTTGCTCCACGCCGGCCTCAGCGAACGTGGTCGTGAGCAGGCGGAGGCGATCATGAGCCTCGAGCAGGTGCTGTTCGAGATCGAGGGGCGTTCCATCCGCGATGCCGGGCTCTACGCCGTGACGATCTTCGGCGAGCCCTCGGAGCACGGCGCATGGGGATGGCGGGTGGAGGGGCATCACCTCTCGGTCAACTTCACGCTGGTGGACGGGCACGCGATCGCGACGACACCCTCGTTCTTCGGCGCGAATCCGGCGGAGGTGCGTTCCGGCCCGCGCCGAGGTTTGCGCGCGCTCGGCGAGGTGGAGGATCTCGGCCGCGAGCTGGTGCGCGCGCTGACGCCGGAGCAGCGGAAGCGCGCGATTCTTCCGATCGCGGTACCGGCGGATATCCTCACTACCAACCAGCGGAAGATCACGCTGGCCGCACCGGATGGACTGCCGGCGTCCACCATGACGGCGGCACAGCGGCAGATGCTCGAGCAACTCGTCCGGGCCTATGTCTTCCGGCACCGCGCCGATGTCGCGCAAGCGGATCTCGATCGGATCACCGCGACCGGCTGGGACGCCGTTCACTTCGCGTGGGTGGGCGGTCTCGAGCCCGGCGTCGCCCACTACTACCGCGTGCAGGGGCCGACGTTCCTGATGGAGTACGACAACACCCAGAACAACGCGAACCACGTGCACGCGGTGTGGCGGGATGCGGAACGTGACTTCGGCCGCGATCTCCTGCGCGAGCATTACGACCGCGATCCGCATCGCGGCGATCCGAAGCCGGTCGAAGCGGCCGGCCAGGACGGGACCGCGGCTTCCGGCGCGGCGAAACCACGTTCCTGAGCCGGGCATGGCGGCCCGATCGACCCCCGGCTGCGCATCCACCGCGAGTGAGATGACCTGACGGGGCCGCGAACGGCTGCCGATTCCGTGACTGCGGAGCTTGAGACTGTTGGCTAGAATCCTCTGAATGAACGTTTAACGAATCGAACTTGCTGGATTTGGCGGAATGTGTTCGGATGAACCATGGTTCAAATGAACAGATCGCTTTCGTTGCGTCAGGAAGAGATTCTCGGCTTCATCAGTGAGTACCAACGGATTCACGTGGTGCCGCCGTCCACGCGGCTGATTCAGCGCCGGTTCGGCTTTGGGTCGCAGACGTCGGTGGTGCGGCACTTGCGGGCGTTGGCGGCCAAGGGCGCGATCGAGCAACTTGCCGACGGTTCGTGGGGACGACGGGCGCGCGAGGTGCAGGGTCTGATCGACGTGGCGCTCTTCGGCAGCATTCCGGCCGGCTTGCCTTCGACTGAGGCCCAAGACTCGCTGGGCTCCGTGGGCGTGGACCCGGCGGTGTTTGGCATCTCGAGCGCCGCGCGGTCCCGGGTCTGGGCGCTCGAGATCAAGGGCGACTCAATGATCGGGGCGCACATTTGCCCGGGTGACATCGGATTGTTCGAGAGCCGCGAACCCCGTCCCGGGGAGATTGTGGCGGCCCTGATCGATGGGGCGACGACGCTGAAGCGGTTTGAGCGGGTTGATGGGCGGGCGATTCTCCGGGCTGAGAACCCGGCGTACCCGGATCTAATCCCGGCGGAACACCTCGAGGCGCAGGGCGTGCTGGTCGGGCTGTTGCGGCGGGGATCGCGCTGAACCGGAAACCCCGCGAGGCTGGCGCGATGGCAGCGTGCATGGGGACGTCGCCCCGTATGCTGGAGACCTCCGATTTCTGCCGCGGAAACGACGGCGGCCGGGCCCCGAGTCCTGTCGCCTCGGACGTCATCGGTGATCCCGTGACTCCGCTCGTATCCGGTCCCGTGACCGGGGCGAGTGCGACGCGTGAGGAGGCCGGCACCGGAGCGGGGGATTTGGTTCGCTGCGACGGTGGTGACGCTCCGAGCGGAGAGTCCCGCGGACATCGAGCGCTCAAGCGTCTGGCGCTGGCCTGGGCCCGGGAGCGCGACCTAGTTCTGGCAGCCTGCGAGGTGCGTGTCCCACGCAGCCCGTATCGGGCGGACGTCGTGGCGGCGACGCGGGGCGTGGCGACCGGTGGGGGTACCGTGGCGCTCTTTGAGTGCAAGCAGTCGCGGGCGGACTTTCTGCGCGATGAAGCGGACGAGCTTGAGGTGCGCCGGACGGCGCTGGCCGCGGCCGATCGGCTGCGAAGCCTGCGTGAGGCGATTGGCGGGCATCGTCCCGACCTCCGGCGCGGCGTGGGTTTGTTCCCGGAGTGGGACGATGTGGACCTGAGGGGACTTCGGCACGAAACGCTGGAGCGCTTGGAGCGGGAGGTGCAGTGCCTGCAGCGGCGCCTGATTCACCGGGTGAAGTTCGCGCGGCTGCACCGCTATGGGGCGGCGGATCACCTCTACCTCGTGACGTCGCCCGGCATTCTCGCCGTCGGCGAGGTTCCGG
>CAZEJZ010000509.1:0-2747 GCA_964512415.1 uncultured Opitutaceae bacterium | reverse complement strand
GCATCCTGAGGTCCAACTTCCACCGCGAGTTCGATCTGGCCAGGATCGCCAGCGATGTGGTGCCGCTGTTCGCGGGTGCAGGGGCCGATGATCCCTGCCGCCGCGAGTTCACGTCCTGGGTGACTTCCAGCGTGTTCGATGGCTCCGCGGCCGGCGGTGAGCTGGCGACGTTCGGCGCGCTCGCAACGATGAGCGCCGAAGAGCTGATCGCGGAGGCCAAGTCGCGCCCGCAGGGCTCGCACGGCATCTACCGCGCCCCGGTCGCGCACGCGATCTGCTACCTGGCCGGAGCGGGCAAGGTCGCGGCGCGTGAGGCGCTGGTGGCGCTCGCCGACGTGAGCAAGACGCCTCGTGAGGTCTTCCGCCAGCTCTGGATCGTCGAGGCGGACATGATCGGCCGCACCTCCGGCTTCGCGCTCGCGTCCGCGTGCTCCAAGGAGGCCCTCGCTTCCATCACCCGGCCGGATGTCGAGGCCGAAGTCCGCGACGCGCTCCGGTTCGGCCGCCCGACCCTTGACGGCGTCACCGCACTCATGGGGGCCGCGCGTTCCGCGTCCAACGACTGCGAACACCGCATGGAGGGTTTCAAGGCCCTTCTCGCGTCGCGCGAGGCTCTTGCGCTGGGCGCGATCGATGCGCGGGACAACCGCGGGTGGCGCGCGGTTCACCATGCCGTCGCCTCGGGGAACACCGAGGTGGCGCATGCGCTCATGGCGTCGGGCTCCTCGGTCGGCATCACCGAGGGTGACGGCACTTCGGTGCTCATCGAGGCCTTCGATTGCGCCGACCAGTCGCGCTACGCGTTCGCGGTGTGGTTCGTCTCCGGGGTGGTCCTGCCGGCGATGAAGCAGGCGAACGGCGGCAAGGTGGCCGCGGAAGCGTTCCGCTTCGGCCACGACCGAGTGAACCACAAGGGCATGCCCCGCACGGTGGCCAACGTCGGCATCATCAATCCCCACTATCTGCGGTTCGTGCAGTTCGCATCCGAGCACCCGGACGTCTGGAGCGGCCTGACCGCCGAGGCAGTGTCGTGGATGTTTACGGCGGACTCGGGCGTGGATCGTTTCCGGATGGTCGCCGACCTCAGCCCCCAGCAGGCCGCGGCCGCCGTCGACGATGCCGCGATCTTCGCGCTCATGCGTTCACTGCTTCCGCGCCAGGAGACCGGTTCGATCTCGGGCACCGTGGACATCATCGACGCCCTGCGCCGCATCAAGGCGCTTCGTGTCGACAGCAGCGATTCGCAGCGCAGGAGCGTGTTCCATGTCCTTGCGTCGCGCCTGAAGGAGCTTCCGCGGCGGTTCTCCGTGTCCGCGTCGGACCAGTGCTCGCTGGTGCGCGCGCTTCTCGGTGCCAACCCGTCGGCGCATGAGCGTGCGGTGTCCCATCCTGACCTCGATGGGCGTTCGTCCGTCGTGTCCGCCACGTCGGGGGGCCAGGTGCTCCTTGCGCTGCTGCTCTCCCGCGCGCTCGCGGCGCGTGATCCGTCGGCCCGTCACGCCAAGATCCAGGGCGCGGCCCGCCTGATCCACAATCCCGGGCAGCTCGCGCAGCTGGTCTCGGATGGGGGTGTGGGCATGCTCCAGCTTTCGCCCGCCGGCGAGGTCCTCCTTGCCTGCGGGGACCAGGTGGTCAACCTCGGCCAGACGGCGCAGGGCGCCATCGCGGTCGAGGCTCCCCGCGAGGTCCGCAACGTCGTCGATTGGCTGGGTCGCCAGGACGTTCAGGCTGCGATCGAGACGAACCTGGCCAAGGCGTTCGTCCAGCCGAACTTCGCCGTCACCTTCGACGACTTCGTCGCCTGGCTCGACCACCTGTCGAAGTCGCGCTGAGCCGGGCCGCCCCGACTGTCGCTAATCCGCCGCGTGGATCGCCGTAAGCGGTCCACGCGGCGTTGCTTCATGGATGCGCCGCTCCGTGGGATTGATGCTCATGAAATCGCCGGCAGGGTGGCGCGTCCACAGCACGGATGCCGAGAGCCCGAGCTGGTGGCGGAGCATCGAGACGGTCGACATCGCCCTCCACCACTCATCGTGCTGCTGCCTGCGCGATTCGTCGCAGAGGATGTAGGCGGCGGCCCTCCGAACGGAGGGATCGGTTCCGCGATCGTCGAGGGCGCGCAGGATCGCTTCGCGGCTGCGCGGTCCCTCGAGTCCAAGGCGCGCGTAAAGGTCGATTGGTCCGGACATTGGGATTTCTTGCCTCCCTCAGGATGCCGTGAGGCGCTCGTACGCCTCGCGTGCGGCCTGGAAGTCGTGCGCAGCCCGGGACTGGGTTTCCGCATCCGCTCCCTGGAGCTGGTCAGGGTGCATGAGGATGGACAGCCTGCGGAATGCGGCGCGGATCGCCGCCAAGTCGGCGCTCGGCCCGAGTCCGAGGAGCGCGAGGTCCTGTATCTCACGGAAGCCGCGCGTCGACCTGATCGGCCACTCGCCGGGCGGTGGCGCCTTCGGGTCTCGCTGGGTGCGGGCCGACCACCATTCAGGGTCGGATGGATCGCTCGGGGGCGGCAGCCGGCGTCCGAGCGCCGACAGTTCCGAGACGAGTGCCCGCTCACCGTCGACGCCTCCTGCGCAGGCATCCGCGACCAGCCGAAGCGCCTGGTCCTCGGCCGGGGAGATGTTCCCGTCGGCAACCGCCACGCGTACCGCCGCGCGCAGCAGTGACATGCGACGGGTGGTCGGCATCGCGCAGACCCGCTCGAACGCGATCCGCTGCGCAACCTTGTGTTGTTGAAGCATTTGACC
>CAZEJZ010000508.1:0-2748 GCA_964512415.1 uncultured Opitutaceae bacterium | reverse complement strand
CCGCACCCCGCTTTGGCGGGGGATCACGCTGGTGCATGATCTCATGGATGCAGGGATCGCCGTCGCGTGCGCCAGCGACAATGTCCGCGACGCCTTCCACGCGTTCGGCGACTACAACGTCGCCGAGGTCTACGCGCAGAGCGTGCGACTGGCGCATCTCGATTCACGCTTGGAGGAATCGGTTCGCGTCGTCACCAGCACCGCCGCCGATCTGCTCGGCCTCCCCGACCGCGGCCGGATCGCTCCCGGAGCGGCGGCGCAGTTGGTCGTGCTTGAGGCCCACCGATTCAGCGAACTCCTCAGTCGTCCAAGCGCATCCCGGCTCTGCATCGATGCCGAGGAGATTCACCGCGCAACCGCCCCCAGCTTCGCAGAGCTCAACGACCGGTAAACCTCCCCTCTCCATGCTGATTCGTCTCGCCAAGATTTCACTGGTGGCTTCCTCCGCCTTCTTCCTGCTGCTGGTTGTCTTCAACAACCTGACCGACTACGGGTCGAACTTCGAATTCGTGCGCCACGTGCTTTCGATGGACACGACGTTCCCGGGCAACCGTGGGATGTGGCGGGCAATCACGTCACCGATCGTCCACCATGCCTTCTATGCCATGATCATCCTGTGGGAACTGGCCGCGGGAGCCATGCTGGCGGTGGCCGTGGGTCGGATGTGGCGTGCGCGCGCCAAGTCGGTGGACGCCTGGCGGAAGGCCTCCGCCCTCGCCGTGGCGGGACTCACGATCAGTCTTCTGCAATGGTTCATCGCCTTCATCATCGTCGGCGGCGAGTGGTTTCTGATGTGGCAGTCGAACACGTGGAATGGTCAGACTGCCGCAGCTCGCATGTTCATCGTCTTCGCCCTGATCCTCGTGTTTCTGAACCAGCGCGACGACGACGTCGGCTGACGAAGCTCCCCACTCCTGCGCCGCGATCCTCCCCATCATGCTGAAGAAGACGATCGTCTACCCCACCGGCTTCGCCAAGCCACGAGGTGCCTACAGTCCTGGAATCCTGCTGGAGCATGCGGGCACCCGGACGCTCTATGCGACCGGGCAACTCGCGGTGGACCCCTCCGGAAACGTCATCGCTCCCGGCGACGCGACTGAGCAGAGCGAGTACGTGTTCCAGCTGCTGGGGGAGATTCTTGAGGCTGCAGGAATGACGTTCGATCACGTCGTGCGCGCGCAGACGTATCTGACCAACATGGACGACTTTCCCAAGTTCTCCGCGGTGCGCAACCGGTACCTCGGGGGATCAATGGCCGCGAGCACGCTGATCGAGGTCAAGGGACTCGCGCGCCCCGGCTGCTGCGTCGAGATCGAGATCACGGCCGCCTCATGAACTCGCCCACGCCCGTCACCCCGCTCTGCATCGCCGACGACGCGACGTTTTGGCCGTGGCGCCGCTGGCCCGAGTTTCACCGCTGGCCCGATCGCGAGCGCACGCTCGTCGTGATCCCGCTGGCCGGGAGCGCCGACTGGGGCCTTGGCCATCCGATGGATGCCGAGGAAACCGTGCTCATGAGCGTGCTTCGCGAGGCCTCACTGCAGCGACCATCAAATCTCCCGCTGCTGGTGCTGCCACCGGTGCGTTTCGTCCTTGGGCCGGACGCCGGTTGCGCATTCGCGGTGGATCCCCCTCTGGCCCACGGTCTGCTGGCGGAACTCCTCGCCTCCGTCTCCGCCTCCGGCTTCCGCAAGGTCGTCCTGTACAACTCCAGTCCGTGGAACGAGGAATTCATCGCCGCCGTCGCGCGCGACAACCGAATCGCGCTGGGCCTCCAGATCTTTCGGATCAGCCTCAGCGGCCTGGGACTCGACCTCCACCCGACGCGCAGCCAGACGCGTGGACAATTTCAGACCCTCGTCACCGCCCTGACGGGCCGGGAGCCCGAGACACCCGCGGGCGTTGCGGCCGGTCCCTCGGCGCGTCGCTGGGGTGACGAGAGCGTGCATCCACTCCTGGACGCGCCGGTGCCTCTGGCGGTGGCGCGCGACGCGGGGGCATCGCTGCTTGCCGCGGCGGCCGGAAAACTGCTCGGGTTGCTCGACGAGATCGACGCGCGTGCTCCGCTGGCCAACGGAGGGAAGATCCTTCCCGCGCAACCCTGAAGGCGCCGCCACCATGAGCTCACCAACCACCGCGCCCTTCCCTTCCTACCGGTCGCGCTACCTCACCGCGATGACGCCGCGTCAGATCGCGGGCCTCGACGACAAGAAATGGGCCCCGGTGATCATCGTCACCGGAGCAATCGAGCAACATGGCCCCCACCTCCCGGTCGCCGTCGACTCCTTCCTCGGTCAAGTTTGGCTGGAGAGCGCGCTACCCAAGTTAGCCAGTGACGTGTCGTGCTACGTCGCTCCCCCCATCACCGTGGGAAAGAGCAACGAGCACACGGGGTTTCCCGGAACGCTCTCGATCTCAAAGGACACCCTGCGCGGACTCCTTCTGGCGCAGGCACGCCAACTCAGCGCGTGGGGATTCCGCCACCTCGCCATCATCAACACGCATGGCGGAAACTCCGCCGTCATCACCTACACTCTCCGCGAAATCTCGGCCACGCTGGGACTGCGTTGCGGAATGCTCGCCCCGAAAGTCGATCACGGATTGAGCGCGCAGGAACTCACCTACGGTTACCACGCCAATACGGTGGAAACCGCGCTCATGCTGGCCACCGCCGGCAAGTACGTCGACCAGTCACTGGCCGTGAGCGAGTACTGCGGTCACGTCGACTCACCGGGGAATCTTCGTCCC
>CAZEJZ010000507.1:0-2749 GCA_964512415.1 uncultured Opitutaceae bacterium | reverse complement strand
ACGCCAGCACCACCAGAATCCGCGGAAACTCCACCCGGGCACCCTTCAGGAAGCCGAAGCCGTCCATCGGCACCATCTGCACATCCGAAATGACCAAGTCACACGGAGCCGCCCGCAACTGCTTCAGACCCTCCGTGCCGTCCAAGGCGTGAACCACGGTGTGGCCGGACGACGTCAGGAGCAGCCCCAGGAGCTGCGCCGTCGCCCGATCGTCTTCAAGAATCAGAATGCGCATGGTCGTTTTCGTCCGTTCAGCCCGCCACCCGCGCGGCCATCAAGGCCAGCAATTCATCCGTCGGTGCCTCCAACGTCGGCACCTCCACCGACAGAGGCCCCGGGACAAACGCGTAGCGACAGGCCCGCAGCGAGGTCGCCCGGAGGAGAGAAGCCTCGCCCGGCGCCGTGTCCGACGACTGCGCGCCAACCAGCTGCCCGTCCACCAGCACCAGCGAAACCCGCACCCCGCCCGGCGCATCCAGCTGCAGATGCCCCGACTTTCTCGTCAGCGACATCGACCGCACGATCTCCAGCAAGACCTTCGGCGTGCAGGGTCCGCTCAGGACCGGCGCCTCCGTGCGTTCGCCTTCCCCACCCTGCGCCAACGCCTTGGCCCGCTGCGCCGCCCGCGTGGCTTCCTTGATCCACCCAGCCTCCGCATACCCCGACGCTAATTTCAGATATCCATGGGCATCAGGATTTTCCGCGAGTCGACGCTCATGAGCGCTCAGCTCAACCAAGAGGTCCAGGGAGGGTGGTGTGTCGGCCATGGCGGTTCGGTGCACGGTGACCACAACCGCCGGGCGGGCACGCCAACGGAGGAAGCGCGTCCCTCCGTGGTGCACTCAGCCCGGCCGCAGCGGACCGTGCCCGAGGTGATCGTCACCGACGGATCGAGTCTTGAGCCGGAATTCCGCTTCCGCCGCGGCTTGCCGCCGCCCGCAAGAAGCGGTGATTCACCGGCCGGCGCTGCTCTGGAGTGAGCGGAGGCAACTCGGGCAAGCTCTCCACTCGCAAGTCATTCACATAGGATCGTGCCATGGCGCGCAGGGTGTCCCAGCGCTCCGCCAGGAACAGCGCCGGCGCGTCGGTCTTCTCGCCCTCAAACACGATCGGGGCCGCCGCTGCGATCTGCCGCAGGAGCGAACGCCACTCGGTCATCAGGCGGTCAATGTCCCCCCGGCCCGCCGTCTCCTGCGCTTCCGCCAACACGCGGAGGCGCTCGCCCTCGACGCGCGCCTTCACGACCTCGGCGGCACCGTAGCCGTACTGCGGCGGGATGCCGTTGACCAAGTAACCGTCGATCGAAAAGCGGTGAAACGCCTTCTCGCACACCGCCGAGAGCCGCCCGAGGATCCGCGGGTTCGTTCCCGTAAACCGTTCACCGGAAAAAAGATTAGCGAGGTCGAAGATCAGCGCATCCAACGGGTACCGCCGATCCTCCAAGCCCACGGCGATCGCGAGGCCCTCGGGGCCGAGGAACGAAGCCACGATCTGCCCGCGGGGGGTGAGTCGGAGTTCGCGATCCAACACTCCGGTCCGCTGCAATTGCCAGAGAAGGGTGGGCTGCGGGGAGAGCGCGAGGCATTCCGTGCGACGGACGCAGTTGGCACAGGCCGGGAAGGGGTTCTTCTCGCGACGCACCACCCGCGCCCGACCGGTGTCCGTGCGCTGGTCGCAGGGCAGCGTCCCGGGCGCCAAGGCGCTGGTCTGCTCGATGCCGAGGACCAGCGGCTCGTCGGTGAAGAAACGCTGCCGAAGGTCCGCCGCCAGGCCGGCGGCCGTCTCCCCCGCCCTAAGTTGACGCAGGAAGAAGGCCCACGGCAGCGGCGCGCCGCGCTTGAGACGCATCTGCGCCGCCCGCCGGAGCCGGGGACTCGAACTGCTGACCAGGACGTAGCCGGTCTCGTCCAATCCGCGTCGACCCGCCCGGCCGGCCATCTGGAGGAGTTCGTGCGGTTCGATTTCGTGCTCCTGCTGGCCGTGATGGTACGAGCCCGCCGTGATCATGACGGAGCGCAGCGAGAAGTTGATGCCGGCGCTCAGTCCGAGCGTCGCCACCACCGCGCGCAGTTGGCCCGCCTTGGCGAGGGGCTCGATCACCCCCGCCCGCTGGGCGTAGGTCAGGCCGCTGTGGTGATAAGCCACGCGCGCCTTGATCAGCTTCGCCAGCGCCGGGCCACACAAGTCCTCCTGCTCCTGCGTCAGGGTCAACGGCTCCGGCAGAGGCATCTCCCGCGCGAACTGCCGCGCCAGCCGCTCCGCGTCCTGCCGGTGCGGGGCGAAGACCAGCACCGGGCCCAACCCTTCGCGCAGCGCCCCGGCGACGCGCCGCGACCAGAATCCTTCGATGGTGCGCGGCAGGCCGTGCACGAGGTCGTCCGCCTCCACTTCCTCCAGAGGCACCGGACGGAGCTTGGTCTGCACCACCACCACGTCCCGGCCCAGTCGCCGCAGCCACGCCGCCACGTCCTCCGGATTGCCGACCGCCCCGGAAAGCAGCAGGAGCTGCGTCTCCCGCGCCACCGACATGATCACGCCTTCATAATGCGATCCGCGGTGGGAGTCCGCCAGCCACTGGTACTCGTCAATCACGAGCAGTCGGAACTCCGGCCCCGCCTCGCGGCCGCCGGCATTGCGGTCTACACCGAGCCATCCGCGGAAGAATTACAGCGGATGCAGACGCTGCTCGACGACCTCGGCCGGCGCTTTCTCGACAAGGGCCAGCAGTTGCCGCGCGTCGAATGGCGCT
>CAZEJZ010000506.1:0-2754 GCA_964512415.1 uncultured Opitutaceae bacterium | reverse complement strand
CGGCGTTCACGCCTTCCAATGCGGCGGGTGAGGTCTCGTCGCACTTGCTGGGAGCCCTCGCGCTCGCCGGCGTGAAGGAGGTGTATCGCATCGGCGGCGTGCAGGCGGTCGGGGCCATGGCTTACGGCACCGGCACGATCCGTGCGGTCGACAAGGTCTTCGGGCCAGGCAACGCCTACGTCTGCGAGGCCAAGCGGCAGGTCTTCGGCACGGTCGGCGTCGACTCCCTTCCTGGCCCAAGCGAGGTCATGGTGATCGCCGACGAGACCGCCGTCCCGCGCTACGCGGCGGCTGATCTGCTGGCGCAGGCGGAACACGGCAGCGGGCGGGAGAAGATCTATCTCGTGGCCACCTCTCGCCGCGTCATCGCGCGCATCGCGGCGGAGGTGGAGCGCCAGCTCAAGAGCCTGCCGCGGGCGGACCGGATTCGTCCGGTGCTGGAGGAGGGATTCCTCGCCGTGACAGTGCGTTCCTTGGCGGAGGCGGCGGCGGTCGCCAACCGGGTCGCGCCGGAGCACTTGGAGTTGCTTGTTCGCCCCGAGGCGCAGGCGCGGCTGACGCGGGCGATCACGACGGCGGGGGCGATCATGCAGGGGAATTTCACGCCGACCGCCGTGGGTGATTTCGCGGCGGGTCCCAGCCACGTGCTTCCCACCGGCGGGGCGGGGCGCTTCCTCAGCGGCCTGCGCGTGGCGGACTTCATGCGGCGCACGAGTGTGCTGGCGTACGATCAGAACAGCCTGCGCAAGGCCGCGCCGATCGTGGCGGCGTTTGCGGCGATGGAGCAACTGGCGGCACACGGTCGCTCGGTGGCCGTTCGCGTCGAGTGATTTCGGTGGTGGCAACGCCCCAGACCATGTCCTCGCTTTCCGATCTCGTCCTGCCGCATATCGCCCGGCTCCACGCCTACACTCCGGGCCAGCAGCCGGGTGAGACGGGTTGGATCAAGCTCAACACCAACGAGTCGGGCTACCCCCCGAGCCCGCGCGTGGCCGAGGCGATCCAGCGCGAGTTGGCGGACGGCGGCGCGCGGCTCCGCCTGTATCCGAATCCCTCCAGCGCTCCGGTTCGCGCAGCGGTGGCGGCGTATCATGGACAGGGTCTGACGGCCGAGAACGTGCTGATCGGCAACGGATCTGACGACGTCCTCAATCTGCTGGTGCGTTGCTTCGGTGGCAGCCAGGCGGCGACGGGTTTCACGTTCCCCAGCTACTCGCTCTACCCGGTGCTGGTGGGCATCCAGGATGGTCGTTCGGAAACCATCCCGTTCGACCGCAGCATGCGACTGCCCGTGGCGCAGATCGCGGCGTCGACCGCGCGCGCGTTCTTCCTGACCTCGCCGAATGCGCCGACGGGCGTGGCCTTCTGCGCCGCGGAGATCGAGGAGGTCTTGGCGCGGTTTCCAGGGGTGTTCGTCCTCGACGAGGCCTACGCGCCGTTCGCCCGCCACGATGGCGTTTCCCTGCTGGCGCGTCATCCGCGCCTCGTGATCGTCCGGACCCTGTCGAAGGCGCACGCGCTCGCCGGGCTTCGCGTGGGGTATGCCTTGGCGCATCCGGAGATGATCGGATTCCTCGACCGGGTGCGGGACAGCTACAACGTGAACCGCCTGTCGCAGGTCGGGGCGATCGCGGCGCTTCAGGACACGGGTTACTACGCGGACCTGATCGCGCGCGTGCGGGCGACCCGGGACCGCTGCTGGCAGGCGTGGACCCAGGGTTTCGGATGGTTCGCCTATCCCTCGGAAGCGAACTTCATCTTCGTCGAGCCGCGCAACGCCCGGGGTGAGACCGGCGTGGCGGTGGCCCGGTCGGTGGACGAGGCCCTGCGCGCCCGGCGGATCCTCGTCCGGTCGTTCCCGAACCATCCCTTGACCGCCTCCTTCCTCCGCATCAGCGTCGGGACGGATGCGGACATGGCGACCGTGGACGACGTCCTTCTCGCATGGCAAAAACACGCTCACTGACCCTCACGCGAAAGACCGCGGAGACTGACATTTCGTTGACCCTCGCGGTTGACGGCACGGGAGCGTCGGCGATCGACACCGGGATCCCGTTCTTCGATCACATGCTCACGCTCTTCGCGAAGCATGGCCTGTTCGACCTCGAGGTACGTTGCCGGGGCGACGTGGCGGTGGACTATCACCACACGGTCGAGGACGTCGGCTTGGTGCTGGGCGATGCGTTTCGACAGGCCTTGGGTGACAAGCGTGGCATCCGCCGCTACGGATTCTTCCTGCTACCGATGGATGAGGCATTGGCGCGGGTGGTGGTCGACCTCAGCGGTCGGGCCTGTCTCGTTTACGATGCGTCGGTGCCGAATCCCTTCGTTCGCGACTTCAATCTCGTCCTCGTGAAGGAGTTCGCCCGGGCGTTCAGCAATGCGCTGGCCTGCAACCTGCACGTGAAGCTCGAGTACGGCGAAGAGCCGCACCACGCCGCGGAGGCGATTTTCAAGGGCTTGGCCAAGGCGCTGGACATCGCGACCCAGATCGACCCGCGGGTGACGGACCAACTGCCCTCGACCAAGGGCATGCTTTGAGCCGAGGGACTCGGGGCGCTGGGTAACCTCGGATGGAGTCCATCCCGTGATCGCGGTCATCGATACAGGAATTTGCAACCTTCGCAGCGTGACGAAGGCATTGGAGGCCTCTGGGGGCGAGGTGCGCGTCCTTCGGACGCGTGAGGAACTGGAGTCGACCTCGGCCCCATGGCGCGGCTTGGTGCTGCCGGGGGTGGGAGCGTTGCGCGACTG
>CAZEJZ010000505.1:0-2758 GCA_964512415.1 uncultured Opitutaceae bacterium | reverse complement strand
GATCGTGGCGCCACTCCGAGCCAGCGCCGCGCTGAGCCGCGACGCGTCCGCCGCAGTCTCGCGAGAGGCGAGCGCTAACCGTGCCCCCGTCACCAGGGGAAGGAAAAGCTCCAGACCGGCGATGTCGAACGAGAGCGTCGTGACCGCAAGGAGGACGTCCTTCTCCGTCATCCCGGGCGAGGCCGCGAAGTGGCTGAGGAAGTTCGCCAGGGCTCCATGCGTGACCTGCACGCCCTTCGGCCGACCGGTCGAACCGGAGGTGAAGATGACGTAGGCCAACTCGTCCGGGTGGCTCTTGTGCGATCCCGAGTGGGCGGGCGATGCCGCGATCCCGGCGGCCTCGGCGTCGACCAGCACGCGTTGGATGCCTGCCGAGAAGAGTCCGGGACGGTCGTTTTGCGACCGTTCCGTGACTACCAGCGTCAATGCACTCTCCTCCTGCATTGCCTGCAGTCGCGCGATCGGGAAACCCGGATCAAGCGGCACGTACGCCGCACCGGTCCTGAGGATCGCGAGCAATGCCACCACCATCTCCGGGGAACGCTCGAGGCAGACGCCGACCAGCTGACCGGGACCCACACCGCGCGTCGCGAGCAGGTGCGCGAGCCGCGCGGCCCGCGCCTCCAGTTCGCCCCGCGTGAGGCTTGCCGCTTCCGCACCTTCCGTTCCGCACGCGACGATCGCGGTGGCGCCCGGCGCCCGAAGCGCCTGCTCCGCGATCCGCTGGTGCACGGCGCGACGATCCCACTCGTCGCGCGGGCGGAAATCACCCGCCGCCGCGAGGCGTCGCGCATCTTCGGACGCGACCAGCGACAAGGCCTCGACCGGCCGCTCCGCGTCCACCGCCAGCGTGGCGAGGACCTGCCGCAGGTGCTCGGCCACGGACCGAATGGCCTCATGGCTGAAGCGATCGACCGCGTAATCAAAGCGCAGCGCCAGCTGCTCACCCGGCTCGGCGTAGACCGTGAGCGGGAAATTGGTCTGCTCGTGCGCAGAGATCCGTCCGAAGCGCAGGCCTTCGGCCGTTCCTTCCTCCGCCGCGCCGAGAGGATAGTTCTCAAAGACCAGCGCCGTCTCGAAGAGCGCCCGCCCACGGGGCAGTCCGCTCCAGCCCAGCACGTCGACGAGGCGACTCGATTGATGGGCGCGCAGGCCAACGCTCTCGTCCTGCAAGCGCCGCAACCACGCCCGCACCGTCTCTCGCGAAGCAACGGGAACCCGGATCGGCAGCGTGTTGATGAAAAGACCCACCATCCCATCGACTCCCGGCAGGTCTTCCGGTCGACCGGAAACCACGACGCCGATCACCGCCTCGTCCACCCCGAGATGCCGCCCCAGCACCAGACCCCACGCGGCCTGCACGCAGGTGCTCAGGGTCAGGCCGTTCTGACGCGCAAAGCGCAGCAGGGCGGCGTGCTCTGATCCATCGACTACGACTTTCGCGGAAGCGTGACTCACGCCCGCCGGAGCCATCACGGCAGGCGGCTCGCCGAGCCGCAGCGGCGGCGCCTCCGACACGCCCGCGAGGCTGCGGCGCCAGAAACTCTCCGCGGCCGCCGGTTCGCGACGCGCCAGCCACGCGACGAAGTCGCGGTACGACGGGCCAGGTGCCAACGGCTGACGCGACCACGCCAGCTTCAGGTCGCGCAGCAGCAGCGGCAGCGACCAGCCATCCAACAGGAGGTGATGATGGGTGAACACGAGCCGGCCCGTCGCCGCTCCGAAGCGGCACCACGCCACGCGCCAGAGCGGCGCGCGCGACAGGTCAAATCCACGACGGCGATCCGCCTCCAGCCAAGCCGTCCACGCAGCCTCGCGCTCCGCCGCCGGGCGACCACTCCAATCCGAAGTCGTCCAATCGATGTCGAGCGACGAAGCCACCACCTGCCGCGGCGCGGGCAGCCCGTCCCACGCGAACGCCACGCGCAAGATCGCATGGCGACGCATCACCGCCTGCCAGGCGGACCGCAGGCGCGACTCGTCCATCTCGCCCGCAATCTCGATCACAAGTTGCTGCGTGTAGACACCCGCGACTCCTTCGTGAAGAGCGTGCACGAGCATGCCTTCCTGAAGCGGGGCAAGGGTCCAGACATCCTCCACTTCCCCACGCTCGGCGAGCAACGCGGCGAGCTGGGGTCGATCCAGACGCGCCAGCGGGAAGTCGGAGGGCGCCGGGCTCCAACGCCCCGCCGCCCCGTCCGCCAACAAGGCAGAGAGCTCGTGCAACTCGCGCAGCATCCGCTCGAGCAGTCGCTCAAGGGTCGCACGCTGATGGCGCCGGGTGCCGAAGGTGCACTCAATGCGCAGGCCTTCGTTCCCCACCGCCGCCGTGAAGTCGAGGGCGTGGCCCCGGGGGCTGTCGGGCGAATGATCGGGCCCGATCGCCTCCGCGGCCGGCGCGAAGGGACCCGCAGCCTCCAGCGCAAGATCCAGACGACCGAGGTAATTGAAGCTGATTTCAGCTGGAGCCGCGAGCACGTCACCGCCGGGCGCATGACGCAACCAACCGTAGGCCGGGCCGTGCGCCGTCGCCGCCCGCACCCGTTCCTTCACGTCCGCCAGACGCTCCGAGGGCGTGGCGTCGGCCGCAGTCTCGAGCGTCACCGGGTACAGGGCGGTAAACCAGCCCACCGTACGGGACACGTCGATCGTCTCACCGAGCGCATCACGACCATGTGACTCAAGGTTCACCCGCACCGTCGGGCGACCCGTCCACTCCTGCATTGCGGCCAGCAACGCGGAGAGGAGCATCTCATCC
>CAZEJZ010000504.1:0-2764 GCA_964512415.1 uncultured Opitutaceae bacterium | reverse complement strand
GTGCCCGTTGTAGACCTCGAAGAAGCGCAGGCCTCGGACGCGCATCAGGTCATCCGGCGTGAGGCCCCAGCGAAAGTTCGGGTGATTGACGTGGGGAAACATCGCCTGCCCCGTGCGTTCGCGCTGCGCCAGCGCCGCGTCGACGGTGCGCTGGAGCAGTTCGAGGACCGTCTGGCCGCTGGGCTTGGGCTCGGCGTCGCGGGGGTTGATGACGTTGACGTGGACGGTCGCGGATTTCTTGGTCCCGTCTGAGGCGACGACCTCGCGATGGCTGACCTCGATTCCAGGGATCAGCAGGAACCGTCCCGGTTCCTCGAAGAGGGTGCGAAACTCCGAGAGGGGCTTGAGCCGGATCTCGAGTTGGCCGTCGTTCCGGCGCTGCTCAACCCACTGAGGTCCAAAGCGCCGGAGGTATTTTTCCAGCACCTCGCCTCCGCCGCGGTGTGTGACGCTGCCGGCGAAGGAGACGCTGCCTTGCAGCGGTAGCCAGCGCTGACCCTCCTGGAGGAGGTCGTGATCGGAGAACGCGAGGAAGTGGTAGCCGTGACGCTTGTACCAGTCGGCGATCATCTCCGGGTAATCATCGCCATCGCTCCAGAGGGAGTGGGTGTGCAGGTTGCCCCGCCACCACCGCGGCGCCTCGCCTTGGGCTTGGGCTGGGACGAACCCGAGGGTGACGAGAACGAACGAGGCGGCAAACCGGAGGGTGCGAGTCATGGCGGGAGGGGCTGCGAAAGCCCGACAGCACGGCGGACGGGCTGTCAATCCCGCGCCTGTGACGACGATGGTCGAGGCCCGTCGGACGACTAGCGACCGCCGACGGCGTGCACGATGACCTTGGCCTGGGCGAGGACGGCGGCGCGATCGGGGCCGATCGCGCCGCGTTCGGTGACCAAGTGATGGAAGGCCGTCCACGGCGCGAAGTGCACAGCGGCCGGGCGCCCCCATTTCTCGCCGTGCACCACGAGGATGCGCAGACGGGAACGGCGAAGCGCCTCGATCTTCACCCCGGCCTCACCGAGTTCGGTGGTGTAGGCGCCGGCGTCGGTGTCGATGCCGGAAGCCCCCAGTACGGCGGCGTCGAAGCGAAGACGCTTCAGCCAGTCTTGGGCGAGCGCGCCCGTGAGGGCGAGACTCACGCGCCGGAGCTCGCCGCCGAGTGAACTCAGCGAAGCCTTGGCGTTGGATGCCAGCGCGAGGAGAGAAACCGAGTTCGTGAAGATGCGCAGGCGCGGTCGGTCGAGCAGCGCCTTGCCCACCTCAAGGCACGTCGTGCCGGCATCGACGAAGATCGTGCCGTCCTCGGGTAGAATCCGGGCGGCGGCCTCGCCCAGCAACGCCTTCAGGTTGGCCGCCTTCTCCGCCTTGCGCGAGTAGGTGGGCTCGGTCAGGGCGAAGTCCGGTGGCAGCAGCCCGCCGTGGATGCGGCGGGCCAGCCCGGCCCGACTCAGTTTCTCCGCGTCCCGTCGCGCTGTCGCGGCGGAGATGGCGAGACGCGCCTGGATCTCCTGCAGCGAAATGCTCCCTCGCTCGGCGAGGAGCCGGCGGATCAGGCGGTGACGTTCCGGGACGAGCATGGGACAGACGGAGCTTCAGGTCTGCGGGCGAAGCAACGCAACGAGATCCTCCTCGAAGTCGGGCAGGCCAGCTCCAACTGAGACCTCTCTGCCCGCACGCGGGTCGTCTGCAGGAGCGCGCCGGTTTCCGGTGAGTACCACTCGATTTCGTAGGGCCCATCGGTCCAGTCCTGCAGCGCGACGCGCTCCCCGCGTTGCACGGGGGAAAGATACCGCTTCGCGCCGGGGGTGGGCCCGACCGCGGTGCGGCGCGGAGGCGAGTGACGTGCGTCCTGCTGTGTCGCTACAGCGGGAGTTGCGGTTGCGCTCCTTTCGGATACGGTGAGGCATGAAGCCGTTCGTTCCCCTGCTGGCGTTGTTTCTCACCGGCTGCACCACGGCGTTGCCGCCGCTCAAGACGGTCGAAAACGTCGATCTGCCGCGTTTCATGGGCCCCTGGTACGTGATCGCGTGCATTCCGACGTTCATCGAGACGGAGGCGTACAATGCAATCGAGGAGTACCGGCTGCAGCCTGATGGCACGATCCAGACGATCTTCACCTTCAACAAGGGAAGCTTCGATGGCCCGCGGAAGGAGTACCGCCCGCGTGGCTTCGTGATCGACCCGGTGCACAAATCCGAATGGCGGATGCAGTTCGTCTGGCCGTTGAAGTCGGAGTTTCTCATCACCCACCTGTCGCCCGACTACAGCCGGACGGTCATCGGCCGGAACAAGCGGGACTATGTCTGGATCATGGCGCGGACGCCGACGATCGCCGAGTCGGACTACGCGGCGCTGGTCGATGAATTGAAGGGCCAGGGTTACGACATCACCCGGCTGCGGCGCGTGCCGCAGCAGGCGGTGACGTCGCGGTGAGCGAGTGCGACGAATCACCCGCGGCGCGCGGACTGGGTCGTGCGCCACCCCGCGGCGAAGTGGAGTCCCGGTGGTTCCCGTGGGTCCGGGACGGTCAGGACTTGGGCAGGTTGCTCCGCAGCCATTCGCGCCGCGGAATCCTCATGATGTCCGCCGGTGCGCGGTTGCTGGCGAGCAGCGCCGCCATGGTGCGCATCGGTGAATCGATGTGCTGGAAGAAGCGCTTGTAGCCGGCGCAGAGATAATTCAGTCCCGGTTCCCCGTCCGGGGTGGTGATGAAGCGGTGCTTCGGGCACTCGCCATGGCACGCGAACCGCACGGAGCATGACCG
>CAZEJZ010000503.1:0-2765 GCA_964512415.1 uncultured Opitutaceae bacterium | reverse complement strand
TTGGCCGTTGCGCGGATTTGTCTACCTCCTCGCCAATGAGGGCACCGACGAGGCCCCGCGCTACGGAGCACCGGTTCGCATTCTTATGAACGATGGCAACCCCGTCGATGTCTACGGCATGCCCTCGCCCAACTTCGAGGACTTTGATCGTGACGGCGATCTCGACCTCCTCTGCGGCGAATTCGTCGACGGCTTCACCTACTTCGAGAATGTCGGGTCCCGCCGCGAGCCGCGCTACGCGCCGGGCCGCCGTCTCACGGTCGGCGGACGCCACTTGACGATGGACCTGTGCATGATCGTCCCGGTGGCGGTGGATTTCGACCGCGATGGCGACGTCGACCTCGTCGTCGGCGACGAGGACGGCCGCGTGGCTTTCATCGAGAACACGGGCAAGATCGTCGACGGCCTGCCGCAGTTTCTCCCCCCGCGCTACTTCCGGCAGCAGGCGGACAACGTGAAGTTCGGAGCGCTGGCCGCACCGGTGAGCGTCGACTGGGACGGCGATGGGCTCGAGGACCTGATCGTCGGCAACACCGCCGGCTACATCGGCTTCATCAAGAACCTCGGGGGCAATCCCGTGCGCTGGGCCGCACCGGTCTACCTCGCGGCGGGCGATCAGGTCTTCCGCGAGCAGGCCGGACCGAACGGCTCCATCCAGGGTCCGGCGGAGGCCAAGTGGGGCTACACGAATCCATCGGTGGGAGACTGGGACGGGGATGGACTCCCCGACATCCTGACGAACGGCATCTGGGGGCGCGTGCTCTTCTTCCGAAACATCGGTACCCGCACGGAACCACGCCTCGCCAAGCCGGAGTCCCTGCAGGTGGAATGGCCGGGCGAGACGCCGAAGCCGCAGTGGGTCTGGTGGAAGCCGGTGGGCAAGGAGTTGGTCACGCAGTGGCGCACCACGCCGACCATGATCGACTGGAACCGCGACGGGCTGACCGATCTCGTCATGCTCGACCAGGAAGGCTACCTCGCGCTTTTCGAGCGGCGGCGCGGAAAGGACGGTCAACTCCAGCTCCTCCCTCCGCAGCGCGTCTTCTGGGCCGAGGGAGTCAGCAGCTACGACGGCGGCGGACGCCCGATGAACCAGGTATCCGGCCTGTTGCGGATGAATGAACGCCGGGCGGGTGGCAGCGGGCGGCGCACCTTCATCTTCCACGACTGGGACGGAGACGGGGAGCTCGACCTGCTGGTGAACAGCAGCACCAACGTCAATGTGCTGCGCGGCCTTGGTCGCGACGCCGAGGGACGCTGGCGCTTTCAGGACTCCGGCTCCGTGCACACGCACCTGCTGGCCTCCCACTCCACCACGCCGACCATCGCACGTTGGCCCGGCTACGCGCACCCGGTCCTCGTGATCGGTGCCGAAGACGGATTCCTGTACTCGCTTCCTCTCGATCGATGAACCCGACCCTGACGGCCGACGCGCCGGCCTCCGCTTCTCCCATTGCTGCCTTTCCCAACGCCGCACCAAGGCAGGGCATCTTTGCCGCGCTCTGGTTGCCCACCCGTGCGGATGGTCAATTGGAGCGCGAGGCGCTCGCGGCCCATCTCGGGTTTCTCCGCCGCCACGGAGTCCATGGCATCCTGGCCCTCGGAAGCACGGGCGAATTTCCCCAGTTCGACTTGGAGGAGCGCAAACGGGTCCTGGAATGCGTCGCCGAGCTGGCGCACCCCCTTCCCGTCATCGCGAACGTGAGCGACATCCGGCCGCGCGCGGTCGCGGAGCTCGGTCGCTTCGCGCGGCAGCTCGGTCTGCCGGCCATCGCGATCATGCCACCGGGCTTCTTCCCGTCGCGGCAGGACGATCTGCTCGCGCACTTCCTGCACGCGGCCGATGCCGCGCAACTGCCGACCTTTCTGTACAACTTCCCCGAGCTGACCGGCACGCGGATCGATCTCTCCACCGTCCAGGCATTCTCCGAGCGCGGTCCGATGGCGGGCATCAAGCAAAGCGGGCGCGAGTTCGCCTACCACCGCGATCTGATCGCGCTTGGAACGCAGCGGAACTTCGTGGTCTTCTCGGGGGCGGATACGCGCCTGCCGGAAGTCTTCGGGATCGGCGCCGCCGGCTGCATCGGCGGGCTGGTCAACATCGCCCCCGATCTGATGGTCCACCTCTTCAATGTGTGCCGCCTCGGCCGGACCGGTGACATCGCGCCGGCATTCGAACGCCTGCGCGAAATCGGCGAGATCATCGACCGCCTCACGTTCCCGCTCAACGTTGCCGCCGGCATGGAGGCTCGGGGTCTGAATCCCGGGTCGCCGAAGGCCGTGGTCTCGGAGTCCTCCCAACGCCTGTACCGCGAGATCGTTCGCGACCTCGGAGCGCGCTTCCGGGCCTGGGGCATGGTTTGAACCGGCTCGGGGAAGTTCGGCGTGCCGAGCACCCGGACCCCGTCGAGGCCGGTTTTCGGCAGTCACCTGTAGAAACAGCTTGGAGTCAGTCATCTGCTTCTACAAACGTTGGGTATCGAGCGGTCGCCCGCGCCCTCGGCGCAAAGACCCAGGGTGACCGTTTCTCACCATGACCCAACCGAACCCCCGTCGTTCCTCGTCCGTGCGGCTGTTGCGTTTCGTCCTCAGCCTGTTCGTCGCCCTCCTGACCGCCCTCTCCGCCGCCGCCCAGACCGGGCGCATCACTGGAGCGGTCACCTCACAAAGCACCGGCAACGCGTTGCAAGGCGCGGTGGTCACGCTGTCCAGCGGCCGGTCCGTGCTCACCGACAGCAGCGGTCACTTCCTCTTCTCCGACGTCC
>CAZEJZ010000502.1:0-2772 GCA_964512415.1 uncultured Opitutaceae bacterium | reverse complement strand
GCCGAATCGCGACGAGCATCACGATTTCCGCGGCTTCGCGGGCCGGATCGCCGGCGGCGTGTTCAAGCCGGGCGACGAGGTGCTGGCGCTCCCGAGTGGCCGCACCTCGCGGATCAAGAGCCTCTCCGGGCCCACCGGTCCGCTGACCGAGGCGTTTGCCCCGATGTCGATCGTCATGACGTTGGAGGACGAGATCGACATCTCTCGCGGCGATCAGATCGCGCGGCCGAACAATGCGCCGCAGCAGACGCAGGACATCGAGGCGATGGTGTGTTGGTTCTCCGACAAGCGCCTGCAGCCGGGCGGCCGTTACCTCGTGCGGCACACCACGCGCGAGGCGAAGTGCGTGCTTAAGACCGTCCGCTACAAGGTCGACATCAACACGCTGCACCGCGTGCCCGGGGACACCGAGATCGGCATGAACGACATCGGCCGCGTGCACCTGCGCACTGCGGTGCCGCTGTTCTGCGACACCTATGCGCGGAACCGGGCGACGGGGAGCTTCATCCTCGTTGACGAGTTCAGCCACGCGACCCTGGCGGCTGGGATGATCGTCGCGACCTCCGCGGCCGAGCGGCCCGAGTCGGGATTGCTCGACATGGGCGGATTGTGAGCCTCCGCCGTGCGTTTCCTTCCCCCTCGCTTGCGCGAGGCGCACCGGGCTAGAGCAGCGGGGCGAGGAGTCGGCTGAGGTCCTCCGCCATCGTGTGCAACGGCCGTTCGCGCCGGCGGCGGTCCTGCGCCGGAGGGCGGCAATGAGCCATCAAGCGGCTCGCCCATTCGCGCATGCCGAGGACGTCGCCGGGCGAGTAGAGCAGCACGCTGATCTCGAAGTTGAGGAACAGGCTGCGCATGTCGAAGTTGGCGCTGCCGACCAGCCCGATCCGCTGATCGACGATCACGGCCTTGCTGTGCAGCATTCCCGGCTGGAAGAGGAGCACCCGCGCCCCGGCCTTCCGCAATTCGCGCAGGTAGTGGCGCCGCGCGAAGTCCGTGATCGGGTGATTCGATCGCGCCGGCACGATCACCGTCACGTCGCAGCCGGCCCGCGCCTTCACGATCAGCGAGCGCTGCAGCACCTCGTCCGGGACGAAGTAGGGCGTGACGATCCAGATGCTCGTTTCGGCCTCCTGGATCATCGAGAGGACTCCGTCGTAGAGCGGATCCCCGTCGAGGTCGGGTCCGCTTGGCACGACCTGGAGGATGCTCTCCCCCGCCGGCGGCGACGGGGGCTCGGTCCAGCGGTCCTGCAGGGAGGAGTAGGACTGGCGTGACGCGAAGCACCAGTCCGTCAGGAAGACATCGTTGAGTTCGCTCACCGCGGGACCGCGGAGGACCGCGCCGAAGTCCGCGAAGCGTTTCCGCCACGGATTCGGCCCCATGTAGTGCCGTGCGAGGTTGTGTCCGCCGATGATGGCCGTGGCGCGGTCGAACACGGCGATCTTGCGATGATTGCGGAGGTTCGCGTAGCCGCGGGTGGTCAGGGGCAGCACCGGCAGGAAGCGCACGACCTCCCCACCGGCCTCCCGGAGCGCCCGGCAGAAACCAAAGCTGGCGAAGAGACTACCGACGCCGTCGAGCAGGAGTCGGACCTTTACTCCCTGACGGGCCTTTTCCGCGAGGGCGTTGATCAGGAGTCGCCCGGTGGCGTCGCGACTCAGGATGAAGGTCGCGATGTGAATCTCCCGGCGCGCCAGACGGATCTGGTCAAGGAAGACATGAAAAGCCTGCTCGCCGTCGGAGATGAATTCCACCCGGTTGCCGCCCGTCACCACGCCCGCGCCCGTTTGGTTGATGGTCTGGGCGGTCGAGCAGGGCGGAGGCAGTACGGGAGTCTGGCGGATGACCCGCCGCGACGCCGCGATGTGGGAGCGTCGTCGCGCCACGCGACGCAGCTTGCGGCGGCCGATCAGCAGGTAGAGCGGCACCCCGACATAGGGAAGGAGAACGATGATCAGCAGCCACGCGAGGGTGTTGCTGGGCTGGCGCCGCTCGCTGAGCAGGCGGGCGATCGCGAAGACGGCCAAGAGAAACCCCCCGATGGTGAACAGGTAGGGGGTGATGCTGGTGGACAGCACATCCCAGGCGCCGGAGGGCAGCGTTGGCATCTCGGTGCCATGCAATGCGAAACCCGCCCGGCCGCAACCCCTGAGGGCCGCGAGCTCCCCGGCCCGGGGGCCGGAAAGTGGTGGTAGGACCTGGATTCGAACCAGGGAAGGGCGAAGCCCAAGAGATTTACAGTCTCTCCTCGTTGGCCACTTGAGTATCCTACCAACCGGAACGTGTCAGAACAAAGGATGGACCGTACGGCGCAAGGATTTTTTCGCGTCGGCCGGAAACCTCCGGTCGTTCGCGTCATCGACTTGAAACAGGTCGCTGTCGTGTTGATCCGCCGGGTTCGCCTGCTCGACGGGGACGGGACAGGCTCAATCGAGGGGGGCGGCAGGCCTGCCCGATGTTGCCCGAGGAGCGGGACGAGTCGTTGGCGGCGGCGCGCGGCACGGTCTCCGTGCGTGGCGTCCGACGGGCTTTTTGCGTTGAACGACTTCGGTGAATCCGTCGCGATCAGTGGCGCTGTCCGCAGACTTCGCCCCGATGGCCGAACGCCCGCTCCTCGTCTTCCGCCAGATCACCAAGTCCTTTGGTGCGGTTCGGGCGTTGCGGGGGGTGGATCTGGAGGTGCGCGCGGGGGAGGTGCACGCGTTGCTGGGAGAGAACGGGGCGGGCAAGTCGACGCTCATCAAGGTGGCCACGGGGGCGCATGCGCCGGAT
>CAZEJZ010000501.1:0-2779 GCA_964512415.1 uncultured Opitutaceae bacterium | reverse complement strand
GGCACGGGATCGATCGAGGGGATCCGGGCGTCGGTGGCGGTGATGGACTTTTGCTTCTGCGGCGGCGCGATGGGGTCGGCAGTGGGGGAGAAGATCACCCGGGCGGTCGAGACCGCGATCCGGGAGAAGATCCCCTGCATCATCTTCAGCGCCTCGGGTGGAGCGCGCATGCAGGAGGGCATCTTCTCGCTCATGCAGATGGCGAAGACCAGCGCCGCCTTGGGGCGTCTGTCCCAAGCGGGTTTGCCTTTCCTTTCGGTGCTGACCCATCCGACGATGGGCGGCGTGACCGCCAGTTTTGCGACCCTCGGTGACCTCAATATTGCGGAGCCTGGAGCCCTGATCGGTTTCGCGGGTGCCCGAGTGATCAAGGAGACCACCAAGCAGACGCTGCCGGCGGGTTTCCAGAGTGCCGAGTTCCTGCTGAAGCACGGCCTGATCGACCAGATCGTGAGCCGCCTCGACATGCGGTCGCACCTGGCCGGCGTCCTCTCCGCGCTGCACCTGAAGCGGAAGCCCGCGCGGGCCGCTGGCTGAGGCCTCGCCTGAGGTTCAGATAAGACGAGAGCGGGGAGAACGATGGCAGCGATCGAGCTGGCAGACTATCGGGGCGTTCAGGAGTACCTGTACTCGCTGAAGGCGAAGGGCGTGAGCTTCGGCATCGACCGGATGCGGTTGCTGGTGGAGGCGCTCGGCCATCCGGAACGGCGTTACCCCGTCATCCACATCGCGGGGACCAATGGCAAGGGATCGACCGCCGCGATGATGGCCGCCATCCTGCGGACGGCGGGCAAGCGAACGGGGCTCTACACGTCCCCGCACCTGATTCGTCTGGGCGAGCGCGTGCAGGTTGACGGCGAGTGCCTCCACGAGGAGGAGATCGTGGCGTACACGCGCGAACTGCGTCCGGTGGCGGAGGAACTCGGCCGGCGCGGCCCGGATCTCCATCCGACCTTCTTCGAGTTCATGACTGCGATGGCCTTCCTGCAGTTTGCCCGGAAGGGCTGCGATGCGGCGGTCATCGAAGTCGGCCTGGGCGGTCGGCTCGATGCGACCAACGTCGTGCAGCCCGAGGTCACGGCCATCACTTCCATCGGCTTGGATCATTGCGAGCTCCTCGGCAACACCCCGGCCCTGATCGCGGCCGAGAAGGCGGGAATCGTGAAGCCGGGTCGACCGGTTGTGATGGGACGCCTCCCGCCCGAAGCCGAGGCGGTCGTGCGCGCCGTGGCCCGGGAGCGCGGGTGTGCCCTGCGTTCCGTCCGCGAGAGCTTCGGCGAGGAACTCGCGGGGTACCCCCGGACCAACCTGGAAGGCGATTACCAGCGGTGGAATGCGGCGACGGCGACGTTGCTGGCGCGCGAATTGCCGTTGTCGTGGGGGCTGACGGAGGACGTGATTCAGCGCGGCCTCCATCGCGTGCAGTGGCCGGGGCGATGGCAGCGGGTCATGCTGGGCGGGCGGCGGATGATTCTCGATGCCTCGCACAACCCGGAGGGCGCGGAGGTCCTCCAGACCAACCTGAGACGTCTCGTGGATGAGGAAGGCGTGCGGCCGATCGTGATCACGGGTGCGCTCGGGGTGGCGCGGGCGACCTCGCTGCTGCGGACGGTCGCCGACTTTGCGTCCGAGATTCACCTCGTCGTACCGCAGCAGTCCCGGGCCTGCAGCTTCGACGAATTGGAATCGCTCATCCCGGCCACCTACGCGGGTCGGGTCTTCCGCCGCGATCTGGACTCGCTGTTTCCTGATCCCCAGACGTGTCGCGCGGGCCGGGGTGACGAGATCGTGGTGGTAACCGGCTCCATCTACCTTCTTGGCGAGATCATGGCCCGCATTCATCCGGATCAGGGTCCTGGGGAAGGGCGCCTGCAGGATTTCTAGGGTGCGCGGCCGCCGTGCACTCAGCGAAGTTGGATGAGCTCCGCGGTCGCGGGCACGTCCTTGATGATCTGCGAAGGATTCGGGCCGACTCCGAGGTAGCGAAGGTTCGGGAGCAGGGAATCGGCGGGACGGAGGCCGCCGCCGTAGGCCACGTCGAGGATCGAGCGCATCATGGCCGCGACGTAGCGTTGGGCGTTCGCGGGCAGGTTGGCGAAGCTGCGCACCTGGGAGATGTCCGTGGACCAGCCGGGATGGCGCGTGTAGACCGGGCGCAGGGTCCGGCGGATCGCCTCGTTGCGGGGCACGTGCTGATAGCGACGGCCGGAGGCATCCTCGTAGGCGATGGCGATGAGCAGATCGCCGTCCCACGCACCGCGGTGCGTCAGCGCGTCCGCCTTGTTGATCATCAGGTCCTGAAAGCCACCGTAGCGCAGCGCATCGCCCTTTTCGACCGCGTCGAACCATCCCACCATGCGCTGGCGTCCGGTGCTGGTGCCGAACTCCAGCTTCTTGAGGATGTCCGTCAGCGGGTGCTGCGGGTCCATCTCGGTGAGAAACGTGTGCGTGCCGACCTTGGTGTCGTAGGCCTTGGCCACGCCGAAGGTGTGGATCGGCTGGACCGGGATTCCCGCGCTCTCGAAGAATTCCGGCGTGTAGGTGTGCGAGGCGGTGACGTTCGGCGAGAATCCGTGCCGCTTGTCCAGCCAGTAGGCCTGGCCGAACTCGCCGATCACCGAGCGGCCCGCGGCGGTTTCGTTCAGGATGAGCTCCCGGACTTCGCCGATGTTGCGGGCCAGCGTCTGGCCCGCCTCCCAGTAGACCGCGACCAGCACGTCGAGGTTGAGCGTGAAGGGCGTGGAACCAAGGAAGCGCGAGAAGTCGAACTCCTCGCGCG
>CAZEJZ010000500.1:0-2780 GCA_964512415.1 uncultured Opitutaceae bacterium | reverse complement strand
CGTTGCGCGCCAGCGCCTTCGAATCCGAGAGGCCCAGGGCCATGTAGGTGAAGGGGGCGGATCACGCGGCCGGCCCGATCGCGATGCCCGACCACCACGGGGTCCGGCGGAAGACCATGCCCAGGGCCACCGGCATCATGAAGGCCGCCATCAGCGAGTAGTATTGGAGCGCGAACTCAAAGGCGCCGCCGAAGCGCGGGATGTAAAGCGCCACGGCGATGCCCAGCGCGCCGACGATGAACATCGTGGCCTGGGCGACCCGGAGTTGCCGGCGGTCAGATGGCTCGTGGCCGCGCCAGCGCCGGTGCAGGGGCACGTAGATGTCGCGCGTCGTGGTCGCGGATAGCCAGTTGAACGCATCGTTGGCCTGACCCAGCGTGGCGGAGAGCACCGCGGAGACGACGAAGCCGATCAGGCCGTGCGGCAGGAGCAGCAGCGCGAGCGAGACATAGGAGGCCTCGGCCGGTTCCTTGAGGGTGGGCCAGATCGAGCCGATGTCCGGAAAGATCACGCGCGCCGCCATCACTGGCAGGATCCAGAGAAGCGGTCCGACGAAGGACAGCACGGCGCAGAGGAGCGCCATTTTTCGCGCCCCACGCTCGTCGGGCACTGAGTAGTAGCGCTGGGCCAGGTGCCAGGCCACGTTGTAGCCGAGCAGGCAGTTGATCGCGTACCCGAGGAGGAACCACGGATCGGCCGATGTCCCCTGCAGCGAGAAGTAGCCTTCCGGAACTTCATCGAGCAGTCGTTGCACCCCGGCCGACCAGCCTCCCTCGCCGCCGAGGTGCAGGTACGAGACCGGAAAGATGATCACCGTCATCACCACGATGATCACGGACTGCACCGCATCCGAGAGCACCGCGGCCCAGAGGCCGCCCATCACGGTGTAGAGCACCATCACGGCGCCGACGACGAGGATGGAGACCTGCAGTCCGCTCAACTCGACGCCTCCGAGGTTGAACATGCGTCCGCCGAAACCGAGCGCGGTCGAGACGAAGATGCACAGGATGTACAGGCCTTGCCCAATCCCGATCACCTGCGGCACGATCGCAGTCACGGAGTAGAAGTAGGTCGTCGAGGGTGAGAATCTCCGCGTGAGGAATTGCAGGGGCGTATCAAGGCGCGCTCGCCGCCACATCTTCGCGAAGTAGAAATACCCGACAAGGTACGCCGGTGCCGCCATCGTGAAGAGCAGGATCGCTCCCACTCCCACGCGGTAGGTGTAGCCGGCGGCGGCCACGAACATGAACGCGGAAAAGCCGGACACCCAGTTCGACAGCCCCGCCAGCACCCACGGAATCTGGCCTCCGGCACGGAAGTAGTCATCCGTGCCGCGATTTTTCCGGGCGGCATAGAAGCCCACTAGGACGACGATCACGAAATACAGGAGGATCAGCCCGTAGTCGTAGGCGTTGACCGTGTTGAAGGCGGGCATGGTCAGGCGATGAACTGGGGAGCCTTGCCGTCCGCGACGCGAAGGCGGGCGGCGTAGCGTTGGCCGCGGTACTCGCCGGCGACCGACCAGCCGTCGGCCTCGCGCGTCACCGCGAGGTTTGCCGCGGCGGTGCGGGATGGACCCGTGCTGACGACGGTCAGGATCTCGTGCCGGAGCGCGGATGCCGACGAGACTTGAGCGTATGGGAAGATACCCTCCGCCTCGGGCAACGCGAGTCGGCCGGTCCCTGCCTGGACCGCTGACGAGGAGTAGGCGACGCCGTGAGCGACCGCGCGGGGGCGTTGGATCGAGAAGGCCGCTCCGGTGGCTGCGACCTGCGCGCGGCCGTCGTCGTTGAAGGCCTGGAAGCGCAGTTGCACGGGGCGCGCCTTGTCGAGCACTACTCGGTCGAGCAGGATCACGACGTCGGGTTTCAGGACCACGACGGTACGCTCCACCTGCCTGACCTCCGGAAGGACCAACGCATACGCGTCGGTGGCGTCGCTGGTGACGCACATCCAGTCGGCGCCATTGGAGTAGGCCGTCACGCGGGCCTCGGCAAACGAGGGATTAGTCCCCTCGCGTCCATCATGGTACTGATGTCCCTTGCCATCGATCAGCACTGCCGAGTGCGCCTCGGTTTGCCGGAGCAACCAGGTGGGCAGGGTCGGTGAGTAACCGGCCTTGAAGGGATCGTGGAAGAGACGTTCGCCGTGGGCCTTGAGGATGACGCTGTTGCGGTCGGCGTGTTCATGGTTGGCCGGGCCGCCGCTGCGAAGCGCCAAGACCGTGTCCTCGGGTCTCCAGCCGGTGCGGGACACCACCCAGTCGTTGCTCATCCGGACGTCGTGAAGCGCGGGGCCGGGCTTGGAGGTCTCAGCGTCAGGCCAGAACCAGACCGCTGCCTGGAGCTGCTTCAGCCCGCCCACCTGTTGCGAGACGTGGTGGCAGAGCGGGTCGCCTGTGTTTCGGCCAACCCATCCGGCGACGGTGACGTCCATGCCGCTGCCGGCATCGCCGAAGTTCACGACATCCTGCGTGGGGGCGTAGTTGATCTTGGGCGTCGCGTTGTACTCCTTGTCCATGTTCGGGTCCTTGATGACCTCGCCAGCCGTGGGCATCGACATCGCGAGCGCGTAGCGGACCGTCCCCGGGTAATTGATCAGCGCGCGATCGTCGATCCCGAGCCGCCGATGCAGCGCGTCCGCAAAAATCGCCAGATGCGACGTCGTGTAGCCCCAGTAACCGACGCCCTCGTCGTAGGAGCCGTCCTTGCCGTACATGATCGAAAACGCCTGCGCGCTCTGCCGGGCGAGTTCCAGCCAGCGGTCCGCCTGCGGGTGAC
>CAZEJZ010000499.1:0-2782 GCA_964512415.1 uncultured Opitutaceae bacterium | reverse complement strand
GGCCACCGCCGCCGGGCTCGCCACGAAGCAGGCCTACTCCGGGCTGCGCCTCACGCAGAGCGACGGCGCCGCGTGGTGGGATCACATCGGAATCCAGGCCACGGTGCCCAAAGCGATCGACGACCCGCTGCTGACGCGCAGCGCCTGGGTGCGGACCATGAGCCAGGAGGCACGCGATCGGTCAAATGTGCCGTTGCCCAACGACATCATCTTCCTCCTCGGCCTCTCCGCCACGCAGCAGAACGACGAGGAGAAACAACGCCTCGAGGACTTCCACCGCGACTTCATCTACGGGCCCAATCGCGGCGCGCTCGAGCCCGAGGCCCACGCGGCCCGCCGCCTGCTCGCCGAACAGGTCCACTACGAACTCATCCTCGACGCTTCGCTCATCGCCCGCGAACTGCCGCAGCCCCGGCCAACGCACGTGCTCATCCGCGGCCAGTACGACAAGCCCGGCGAACGCGTGACGCCCACCACGCCGGCCTTCCTGCCCCCGCTGACCGCCTCCGGCGAGCGCCCCACCCGGCTGGATCTCGCACACTGGTTGGTCGATCCCCGCAACCCTTTGACCGCGCGGGTGACGGTGAACCGGTTCTGGCAACAGCTCCTGGGCGCCGGACTCGTGCGCACGCCCAGTGATTTCGGGGCGCAGGGCGAACACCCGTCACACCCGGAACTGCTCGACTGGCTCGCGAGTGACTTCGTCGCGAGCGGTTGGGACGTGAAGCATCTGGTCCGCCAGATCGTGACCTCGCGGACCTACCGCCAGGACTCCCGCGTCGATCCCGAATTGCTCGAGCGCGATCCCGCGAATCGGTTGCTCGCCCGCAGCCCCCGTCTCCGCCTCGACGGCGAGGTCCTGCGCGATCAAGCACTCGCCCTCGGCGGACTCCTGGTCCCGACGGTCGGCGGCGTTCCCGTGCGACCCTACCAACCGATCAACATCTGGGAAGCGGTGGCCTTCGGCGGCAGCAACACCAAAACCTACGTGCAGGATCAAGGCCCAGCACTGTATCGACGCAGCCTCTACACGTTCTGGAAGCGCACCGCGCCGGCGCCGGCACTCTCGACCTTCGACGCCCCCTCCCGCGAGAACGCCTGCGTCGGCCGCGGCCGCTCGAACACGCCGCTCCAGGCGCTGGCCCTGATGAACGACGTCCAGCAGTTCGAAGCCGCCCGCGCGTTCGCCGAGCGCCTGCTGGCGGAGAAAGGCGACGATGCCCACCGGCTCGCGCTCGCTTTCCGCAGCGTGACCGCCCGCGCGCCGGACGCGACCGAGCGCGCGTTGCTGGCGGAAGGGCTCGCCACCCATCGCGCGCACTTCGCGGTGGCGCAGGCCGACGCCGAGAAGGTCATCACCAACGGGGCCTCCCGTCCCCGCGCCACCGAGCCCGCCCCCGAAGTCGCCGCCTGGACGATGGTCGCGAACCTGCTGCTCAACCTCGACGAGACGATCACCCGCAACTGAGCCCGTCATGAACCCCTGCCACGATTACCTCAATCATCTCACCCGTCGGCAGTTCTTCGCGGGGGCCGGCCTCGCCATGGGTGGAGTCGCGATGAACTTCCTCGCGCCCGAGCTGCGCGCCGCCGGATCGAAGCCGGCCGCGGCGGGCGCGCGGATCCACCCCGCTCTCCCGGGATTCCCGCACTTCGCCCCGAAGGCCAAGCGGATCATCTACCTCCACATGAACGGAGGTCCGTCCCAGCTCGACACCTTCGACTACAAGCCGGGACTCCAGGCACAGTTCAACGCCGAGCTCCCGGACTCCGTTCGCGCCGGCCAGCGCATCACCACGATGACGAGCGGGCAGACCCGGTTCCCCGTCGCCCCGTCGAGCTTTGCGTTCGCGCAGCACGGCCAGAGCGGCGCGTGGGTGAGCGACCTGCTCCCGTGGACCGCCAAGCTGGTGGACGACATCGCGATCGTGCGCTCGGTGCACACCAACGCGATCAATCACGACCCCGCCTGCACGTTCCTGATGACCGGCAGCGAACTTCCCGGCAAGGCGAGCATCGGCTCGTGGATCTCGTACGGGCTCGGCAGCGAGAACAACGACCTCCCGGCCTTCGTGGTGCTGACGCCGAAGTTTTCCTCGAAGGTGTCCGCGCAGGCACTCTTCACCCGCATGTGGAGCAGCGGCTTCCTTCCCGGCGAACACAACGGCGTGGCGCTGCGCGCGCAAGGCGACCCCGTGCTGTTTCTGGACAACCCCAACGGCGTCGATGCCACGACCCGGCGCGCGATGCTCGATGGCCTGGCCAAGTTCAACCAGCATGCGCACGCGCGCCACGGAGACCCCGAGACGCGAAACCGCATTGCGCAGTACGAGATGGCGTTCCGGATGCAGACCAGCGTGCCCGATCTCACGAACTTCGCCGATGAGACCTCGGCCACGCTGGACCTGTACGGCCCGGACGTGAGGACCCCCGGCTCTTTCGCCGCGAGTTGCCTGCTCGCGCGCCGCATGGCCGAGCGCGACGTCCGCGTCGTGCAGATCCTGCATCGCGGCTGGGATCAGCACGGCAACCTCCCCGGGGATCACCGCCTGCAGTGCCTCGACACCGACCAGGCCTGCTACGCACTCGTGACCGACCTCAAGCAACGCGGCCTCCTGCAGGACACGCTGGTGGTGTGGGCCGGCGAATTCGGCCGCACCGTGTATTCCCAAGGCACGCTCACGCGGACCAACTACGGCCGCGACCACCACCCGCGCTGTTTCAGCGTGTGGCTGGCCGGTGGCGGCGTGAAGCCCGGCGTGGTCCACGGCGAGACGGACGA
>CAZEJZ010000498.1:0-2787 GCA_964512415.1 uncultured Opitutaceae bacterium | reverse complement strand
TGTCGCGCCCCGGCCGGTTCGTCGAGGCTGGGGCGCTCTCCACGATGCACGTCTACTGCATGGCCATTGGCGGCACCGCGATGGCAAGCGCGGCCGTGCTGGCGCGGGCGGCCGGTCACACGGTGAGCGGTGCCGACTCCGGGGTCTATCCGCCGATGAGCACGGTGCTCGCCGAGGCCGGAATCACCGTGCACGAAGGATTTGATGCGCCGCGGCTCGCCCGGCTCGCACCCGATCTCGTGGTCATCGGCAACGCGATGTCCCGCGGCAATCCGGAGGTGGAGTGGTTGCTCGACGCCCGCGCGCTGCCGTTCACCTCCCTGCCGGCGCTGCTGCACGACCTGATTCTCCGCCGCCGCCGCAACATCGTCGTGGCGGGCACCCACGGGAAGACCACGACCACCGCGATGACGGCGTTCCTGCTGCGCGAGAACGGCCGGGATCCCGGGTACCTCATCGGCGGGGTGCCCCAGGACCCGCCGACCGGCGCACACCTCGGCGCGGAGCGGGATCCCTTCGTGATCGAGGGGGACGAGTACGACAGCGCGTTCTTCGACAAGCGGGGCAAGTTCATCCACTACGCGCCGCGGGTGGCCGTGCTCAACAACTTGGAGTTCGACCACGCGGACATCTTTCGCGACGTCGCGGACATCCAGCGCAGCTTCCTGCACCTGACGCGGATCGTGCCGCAGTCCGGCTGGGTCGTGCTGAACGGCGATGACCCTCATCTGGCCGCGCTGGGGCCGCTCAGCTGGACGCAGGTGGTCCGGGTGGGAATGGGAGAAGGCAACGACGTCCGTCTGGTCGATCCGACCGAGACTGCGGCGGGGATCCGCTTCGGGTTGACGTGGTCGGGGCGGCCTTGGGCGCAGTTGCAGCTGGCGGTGGCTGGCGTGTTCAACGCTCGGAATGCCGCCATGGCGGCGACCGCCGCGGCGTTGATCGGGTCGGCGACCGGGGCGACCTTTCCGCCGACGCCGGCCGCGCTTGATCTTTCGCCGCTGACGCGTTTCCGCGGCGTGCGTCGCCGGCAGGAAGTCCTCGCGGCGCGCGATGGCCTGACGGTGGTGGAGGACTTTGGCCACCACCCGACCGCGATTGCGGAGACCCTGACCTCCCTGCGGGCGCGGTTTCCGGCGGCGCGGCTCACCGCGGTGTTCGAACCCCGCAGCAACACGGCGCGGACCCGGGTTTTGCAGGAACCCTTTGGGCGGGCCCTGGCGCTGGCGGATGAAGTCTTCCTCGGGGCGGTGAATCGGGCGGAGAAGCTCCGTCCGGAGGAGCGCTTCGATGCCTCCGGTCTCGCGCGGCAACTCAACGAGCAGGGCCGTTATGCGGTGGCTGCGGAGACCAACCTCTCGCTGTTCGACGCGCTTCTGCGGCGCAACGACGACCTCTCCACCCGCGGTTCGCGCGTGGTGGTGTTCTTCTCCAACGGCAGCTTCGACGGCATCATCGGGCGTTTCGCCCGTGAAGCCAAGTGAGCGGCGCGACGAGTGTGGCTAGACCTTGACCGATGCCGTGAAGGCGCCGGAGCGGCGGGCGCGGCGGACGCGGATCGGCGCGTCGAAAAGTGACGTCAGCGTGCGCGACGTCACGACCTCTCCGAGCTTGCCGGACGAGTGCCGGCGACCGCGTTTCAGGCCGAGCGCGTGGGTGAACGAAGGCGTGATCTCCTCGACGTGATGGGTCACCAGCACCAATGAAGGTGAGCGCGGCTGGCGGGCGAGTGTTTCCACGAACGCGAGGAATTCGGCGCGGGCCACCGGGTCGAGGCCGGCGCAGGGTTCATCGAGGATGAGCAGCCGGGGCTGGGCCATCAGGGCGCGCGCGATGAGGACGCGTTGCCGCTCGCCCTGCGACAGGTAAAGCCAGGGACGGTCGGCGAGGGTGCCCGCGCCGACGAGACCCAGCAGGCGCTTGGCCGCCGCGTGATCGCCGCGCTTGCTGGGGACCCACAGGTCCAGTTGCGCGTAGCGACCCGAGATCACCGTCTCAACCGCCGGTTCGGCGGCGGGGATCGAGGCTTGGATCGCACTCGTCACGATGCCGATCAGGGGACGCAGTTCCCGCCAGTCGGTGTGACCGTAGCCGCGGCCGAGCAACTGGAGCGAGCCGGCGCTGGGTGAGAGGTAGCCGAGCAGCGTCTTGAGCAGGGACGTCTTGCCGCAGCCGTTGGCCCCGAGAATCACCCAGTGCTCGCCGTGCTCGACCCGCCACGAGACATCCTCGAGGAGCACCGTGGCGCCGCGGCGCACGGTCAGGCCTTCGATCGCGAGCAGGGGAGGGGAGGCGGGCATGGCAGGTCAGTGTGAACGGGTGGCTTGGCGCTGGTCAACGGCGCACGGGCTTGCTTTGTTGGGGCATGCCCTGCCGCCGCTCCCTGTCCGGACTGTTCGTCGCCCTTCTCCTCGCGCCGCTGGCGGTGTCGGCCCGTCCCTTCACGGTGCTCGTCTACAACGTCGAGAACCTCTTCGACGCCGATGGCATCGCGGCCTACGATGAGTATCAGGTGCCCGGATACGGCCAGCGACAGCTCGACACCAAGCTGCGCAACATCGCCGAGGTCGTGGCGCGGGTGGACGAGGGACGTGGGCCGGATGTCATCCTCTTCCAGGAGATCGAAGTCGACCGCACCCCCGATCGCGAGCCTTCGGCGTCGGACCAGTTGCTGCGGGCGCTGGCGGCCCGCGGGCTCAAGGGCTACTCGGCGATCCTCGGCGGTGACCAGGCGACCGAACGGCATGAGGATGGGAACCTGCGCGCGATCCAGTGCGTGACGTTCAC
>CAZEJZ010000497.1:0-2787 GCA_964512415.1 uncultured Opitutaceae bacterium | reverse complement strand
CCGTGCTGGATCGCGAGGAAGGGGGACTTCGCCAGGCCGATCCCGTGTTCGCCGGAAATCGCCCCGCCGAGGGCCACCACCCCGCGCATCAGTTCAACCACCGTCTTCTCCGCACGCAGATACTCCGACCGATCTGCCGCGTGGTACATGATATTCACATGCAGATTGCCGTCCGCCAAATGTCCAAAGGTCGGAATCGGCAGCCGGGAGCGGCGCCGCAGGCGCTCGAGGAAGCGGGCGAACCGTTCGTAGGACGCGAGCGGGACGACGATGTCCTCATTCAGCTTGGAATCCCCCAACTCGAACATCGCCCCGGAGCAGGTCCGCCGCACCGCCCAAAGGGCTTCGGCTTCCGACCGGTCCGCCGCCTCCCGCCACCCGCTGGCCGAGGTCTTCGCCCACGCCAGTACCTCGCGACGGGCGTCCGCCACTTCCCCCTCCGAACCCGCCAGTTCGAGCAGGATCACCGGGCGCCCCGCCGCCCCGGGAAAGACCGGCCGACCGCTCACGCGCTCCGCGCAAGCCACGCTGAAGCGGTCGAGGAATTCGCAGATCGCCGGCTGCACTCGCGCCGCAAAGAGCCGACGCGCCGCCCGCAACGCCGCCGCCTCGTCCACAAACGAGGTCAGCAGGGTCCATCGAGCCGCCGGACGGGGAATCAGCCGCACCGTCGCCTCCGTCACGACCCCCAGCATGCCTTCGCTGCCAATCCAGAGATCGCGCAGGTTGAAGCCCGCGGCATACTTCCGCGTGGGGGTACCCCAGCGGACGAACTCGCCCGTGGGCAGGAACCCTTCCAACGCGAGTACGAAATCCCGTGTCACACCATAGCGCCCGCCATGCATTCCGCCGGCGTTGCAGGCGATGTTGCCGCCGATCGTGCAGTACTTCTTCGAGGCCGGATCCGGCGGATAGAACCATCCCACCGCATCCGCCGCTCGGTGCAGGTCCTCCACCACCACCCCCGCCTGCACCCGCGCCATGCCGGCTTCCGCATCCACCCGGATGCGCCGCCAGCCCGAAAGATCCAGCACCCACCCAGCCCGCACCGGGGAACCGGAGCCCGTCAGCGAGGACCCGGCGCCGCGCACGGTGACCGGTACCCGCCGCCGATTCGCCAGAGACAGCACGGTTGCGATGTCGTCCCGCGTCCGCGGACGGATCACGGCGTCCGGCAGAAAGGAGAGCTTGCTGCCGTCGAACGACGCCCGGAAGCGCGCTTCGTCGCTCACCGCGACGCGCGACCCGAGTCTCCGACGCAGCAGGCGGGTGGCCTGGGAATGATCCGACATGATCCCCAACCTTGAAGCCCCGCCCCCACCCCGCAACCGGGAATTCCGACCCCGCCTTGGTGAACGTTAGGCATCTTCGGGCTTTTCAGGCCGGAGGGGGGCGGGTCTGCTCCCTTTTCCCTTCATGACCCGCGTCCTCCTCACCACCACCTCGTTCCAAGATACGCCCGGCGTGCACCACGACCTGCTCGCCGCCGCCGGCTTCGAGGTGGTCCGCGAGCGCGGCCCGCTGCCCGAGTCGCGCATGCTCGAATTGGCCGGCGAGTTTGATGCGTACCTGTGCGGTGACGATGCGCTGACCCGCGCCGTGCTGCAGAAGTCCCTGCCGCGGCTCAAGGTGGTCTCCAAGTACGGCATCGGCCTCGACAAGATCGACGTGCCCGCCGCCACCGACCTGCGCATCCCCGTGCTGTTCACGCCGGGCGTGAACCACACGACTGTCGCCGAGCACACCTTCGCCCTCCTGCTCGCCGCCGTGCGCAACCTGGTGGTCGAGGCCAACCACGTCGCCGCCGGGCGGTGGACGCGCATCACCGGCAACGAAGTGTGCGGCAAAACGCTCGCGATCGTGGGCTTCGGCCGCATCGGCCGCGAGGTCGCGATCCGCGCCCGGGCCTTCGGGCTGCGGGTGATCGGCTACGGCAACTACTGGGACGAGGACTTCGCCCGCTGGCACGACATCACGCGCGTGGAGTCGTTCGACGAGCTGCTGGCCCAGGCCGACTTCATCTCCCTGCACACGAAACTCACCGCCCAAACGCGGCACCTCATCCACGCCGGCAACATCGGCCGGCTCCGCCGCGGCGCGGTGATCGTCAATTGCGCCCGCGGCGAGATCCTCGAGCTGGGCGCACTGGTCGCCGCGCTCAAGTCCGGCCACCTCAAGGCCTACGCCGCCGACGTTCTCGACCAAGAACCGCCGCCCGCCGATCACCCGCTGCTCGGGCTGCCGAACGTGATCCTGACGCCGCACATCGGCTCCCGCACCCACGAGAGCGTGCAGCGGCAGGCGTCCTGCGCCGTGGAGAACCTGACCCGATTCCTCTCCGGCCGTCCGCCGGTTGCCCAAGCGAACCTTCTGCCCTAACGTCCGCGCCCCTTTCCCACCATGGATGTCTTTCACACCGTCCCCGAATCCCGCCACAATGCCTTGATCGCCGCTGCGTACCGGCATCGTGGATACTTGCCCGACGAAGCCGACGAGGGAGCGCGGTTCTGCGCCGAGGCCTCGCGCCACGGCATCCGGACGCACAACGGCCTCAAGGCGCTGCACCTCGACGAGGTGCTGGGCTCCGGATCGAAGGGTTGCGTGCCCGGCGCGCACATCGAGGAACGTCCGTGCCGCTTCCCGGCGGTCCGCATCTGGAACGCCAACCGCAAGCTGGGCCAATCCACCGCCTTCCGCGCGATGGAGGAGGCGATCCGGCTCGCCGACCAGTACGGGGTCGGGACGGTGTCGGTCGACAATGCGTTCCACTATCTCTGGGGCGGCGGC
>CAZEJZ010000496.1:0-2802 GCA_964512415.1 uncultured Opitutaceae bacterium | reverse complement strand
GCTCCGAACCGGCGATGCAGACGGCGGACGCGGCCTTCGCGTACCCCACCGCGCTGCGTACGGCGATGGTGTACGCCGGGATCTCCGACTGCGACATGGAGAAGGGGCAGCTGCGCTGCGACGCGAACATCTCGGTGCGTCCGGTGGGTGAGACGAAGCTCGGGACCAAGGTCGAGCTGAAGAACCTCAATTCCATTTCCTTCGTCCGCGACGGCATCGCGCACGAGATCAAGCGCCAGCTCGCGGTCATCGCGGCCGGCGGGACCATCCGGCAGGAGACGCGCGATTACGACGGCCAGACCGGCACCTCGCAGTCGCTGCGCTCGAAGGAGATGGCGCATGATTACCGCTATTTCCCGGATCCTGACCTCATGCCTGTGAAGGTGGACGAGGCGTGGAAGGCGCGCCTGCGGGCGGAGTGCCCCGAGCTGCCGTTCGACAAGCAGCGTCGTTTCTACGAGCGCTACCAGATCCCGTACACGATCACGTCGGTCCTCGTGCCGGATCGGGCACTGAGCGATTTTTTCGAGGAGGCCGTGGGGCTGGCGGGCGTGGAGAAGGCGCAGGCGGTCGGAAACTGGATCGCCAACGATCTCTTGCGCGAGCTCGGCAACGCCAAGATCGACTTGGCGGCGTCCCGGGTACGACCGGCGCACCTCGCGGAACTGGTGCGGCTCATCGACGCCGGCACGCTTCTGATGAACGCCGCCAAGGAGGCGTTCGTTGACATGTTTGCCACCGGCGAAATGCCGGTGGCGGTCGTGGAGCGCAAGGGCCTCAAGGCCGAGACCAACGTCGCGGAGCTGGAGCAATGGTGCCGCGATGCGATCGCCGGCAACGCGAAGTCGGTGGCCGACTTCCGCGCCGGCAAGGAGAGCGCGCTCAACGCCTTCAAGGGGCCGGTGATGAAGGCGGCCAAGGGCAAGGCCAACCCCAAACTCGTGGACGAAACCCTCCGCCGCCTGCTCGCGGGCGGTTGAGCGCGGACGCGCACCGGCCTCAGACCGTGCAGAGCTGCACCGCTTCGCGGAGCGAGGTCAGCGGATCGCGCTTCGGGATGAATTCCTGACCGACGAAGCCGCGGTAGCCGGTGGCCCGGATGGCGCGCATGATCGCGGGGTAGTTCAACTCCTGGGAACCATCGATTTCCGCGCGGCCCGGATTGCCGCCGGTGTGGTAGTGCCCGAAGTAGGCGTGGTGCGTCTGGATGGTGCGGATGATGTCACCTTCCATGATCTGCATGTGGTAAATGTCGTAGAGCAGCTTGAACCGCTCCGACCCCACCCGCTTGCACAGCTCCACGCCCCACTCCGTGCGGTCGCACTGGTAGTCCTTGTGGTTCACGCGGCTGTTGAGCAGCTCCATGCAGAGCGTCACGCCGTGCTTCTCGGCGGCGCCGACGATCTGCTTGATGCCCTCGGCGCAGATGTCCAGGCCCTCGCTGTCGCTCTGGCCCCGGCGATTTCCCGAGAAGAGGATCAGGCTCGGGATCCCGGCCTTGGCGCATTCCTCGATGCGCTTCAGGTAGGCGGGAATGAGCGTTACCTGGTTCTCGCGGCGGTTGAAACCGTCGTTGATGCGAGCCGGACCGTTCGCGATCGCGCAGGTGAGGCCGAACTCCTGCACCACCGGCCACTCTTCGGGATTGAGCAATTCGATCGACTCCATCCCAAACGACTTCGCCGCGCGCGCGAGGTCGGCCAGCGGCGTCTTGGCGTAGCACCACTTGCAGACGGAGTGCCGGATCGGATGCGTTCCATCGCCGCCGACCGCGGCACCTGGGGTCCCGCTGGCCGCTGAGGCGGGCGCAGAGCTCTGGGCGTTCGCGGCGGCGCTGCCGGCGAGGACTGCCCCGGTGAGGGTGACGAGGGCCTGACGACGGGTGACGGGGTTGGGCATGCGGGGAGTTTGGGGCGGAACGGGGCCGCGGCAAGCCCGAGTGTGAGCCCCCGGAGCGGTTCCAGGATATCGGAAAAACGGATACACACGTCAGCGGCAGCGGATTTGGGCCCCCCGGGTCCGGCGGCCCGATCGGGCGTCGCGTCGGGCGGATCGCGCGCGGCGGCTTGCGCGGAGGCGTGAACCGGTTAGAGGAGGGAGATGCAAACCCCGCCGCTTTCCTCGTCTCAACCCACCTTGTCCCGCCGTGACGCTCTCCGCCTCCTGGGAGGATGGGGTGCGGCGGCCGCGGTGGCGGCCTCCACCGCCGCGCCGGCGCTGGCGGCCGCGGACGGAAGCGCTGCGATCGGGTCCGCCTCCGCGGGGACCTCCCAGCCGTTCATCCTTGCACCGCTCGGGTATGCGGTCGACGCGCTGGAGCCGCACTTCGATCGCATGACGATGGAGATCCACCATGGGCGGCATCACCGGGCTTATGTGGACAACGCCAACCGGGCGCTGCAGTCCCATCCCGAGTTGCGGGGCCTGAGCGCGGAAGCACTGATGGCCAATCTGGCGTCGGTGCCGGAGTCGATCCGCATGGCGGTCCGGAACAATGTCGGCGGCCACCTCAACCACGCCTTGTTCTGGCGTTTGCTGACGCCGGGTGGGGCGTCGGCGCCGTCGGGAGCCTTTGCCGCGGCCCTGGTCGAGGCCTTCGGCTCGGTGGATGGGTTCAAGACCCGCTTTACCGAGGCGGCGCTGGCCCGTTTCGGAAGTGGCTGGGCTTGGCTCGCCCTGAAGAACGGCAAGCTGTCGGTCATGTCCACTCCCAATCAGGACACGCCGGGGATGGACGGATACGCCGCCATCATCGGCCTCGATGTCTGGGAGCACGCGTACTACCTGAAGTTCCAGAACCGA
>CAZEJZ010000495.1:0-2807 GCA_964512415.1 uncultured Opitutaceae bacterium | reverse complement strand
CGGCCGACTACCCCACCACGCTCGACGGGATGTTCGACCTGGAAGTCTCCTACCCAGCCGTCGAGCCTCCGCCTTACTTGCTGGCGCTGACTCCGACTAACCAGACGCAATCAGTTCCTTGCGCGGACCTGCCGACCTATCGCTACCGATTCCCTTCGCTTTTGGCAATCATGAACGCACCGACCAGACCGAAGACGACGGCACCGTGGGCCTGCCTTGCTCCGGTTTCCTTGGCCTGGTCGGCAATCATTTGATTGCCGAGGGTGATGCCGAGTACGTCAGCAATCGTTCGCGTCAAGCCGGTGTGATTCGTTATCGCCCAGCTGGCCGATTTCAGTGATCGGCCCAATTCTCGAAGAACCCGCGGTAGCCCCTGTGGTCGCCGAGCCGATGAGGCGGCCCGTCGATTCGCCCGGCATCACGACGCCGGCCGCGGCCCCGAGAGACGGTCGAGGACGGTGCGGGTGATCTTCTCGACGAACCAGTTGCGGTTTTGCAGGCCCACGACCCAGTCGGTGGAACCGACGACGAACATGGTGCCATCACCAGGGCCGACACCGCGGTCGAAGCTGGCGATCATGCCGGCACCGAATTTGGGATGGCGCACCCCTTCGTGCTCCTCAAGGTGGGGCAAGGCGCTCCCGTCCCCCTTGATCACGGGCGTCGACACCGAGTTCATCTGATTGCCCAAGCGGGCATCGAAGTGGTCTTCTTCATGCAACAGCGCCGGGACCATCGCCACGATCGCAAGATCAGCCGGGGCGCCGTCCTTGCCGGTGGGATAGGGGAGGCCGTCGCGCATGGTGAAATCGCAGCCATCGATTTCGTAGGCCGCCACGCAGTCGGGCCGGCCACCGATCACGTCGCCGTAGTAGAGGTCGCTCCCAGCCAGACTCCAGTGCCAGGGGCGATAAACCGTGAATCCGCCGCTCGACCGCGGGGCCGCGCCGCCGTACATCGCATGGATGGCAGCGGAGCCCGTGACCCCGAAGGTCTTGGTCAGGGGCCAGCCCACCTGGGGAAGATCCCAGGCGTTGCTGAGAAACCGCTCCTTATCGGTACCCAGCACCGGGTCGGTCGATTCGTCCTTGTGGTTGACGAAGGTGGTGCCACCGTCCTCGTAGCGAACCTGCCAGATGTTGTTGCCCGCGAACCGGGCGTGGTTGCCTCCGGCCTCGAGTTGGTTCTCGATCGCCTCGCGCATCGGCCAGCTGCTGTACTCGTCGTGGCCCACCACCACCGACAGGCGGTAAGGCTCGAGCACCCGCGGATCGGCGTGCAGATCGTGCTGGGTGAAATAGTCGAGGGCGATGCCATTGGCTTCGGCCCAGTCGATCAACAACTTGCCGTACAACGCCCAACTGGCATCGCCGTAGTCACGGGCGAAGCCGAAATGACGGGCATAGGGGTGCGACGGCAGGATCGGGTGGGCGAACGGCTTGAGTTCCTCCCTCGAAACGGCCCGGGGCGCACCGACCGGCAGCTTCACCAGTCCGCGACTCCAGGGGCGCAACAGCGAGGTGCGCGGGTTGGGTTTCTTGAAACGCGGCGATCCGCCCTCGCCGTGGTAGCTGTTGCCGCCACCCCAGTCGTTGTAGGCGTTCATCGTGCAGGTCGAGACGATGAAGGCGATTCGGCTCTGCGGCGCCGCTTTGGGTGGATTGACGACGAAGAAGTGCTCTCGCTCGAACACGGCGCCGTCGTCGTCGCGCACCCGCACCACCACGACGTAGAAACCGCTGCGCCAGCTGTCGGGCACTTGTAGTTGGAACGCGACGGGCCAGTGGCACCCCTCCACGTGGGCGTTGGCCGGCGTGGGTACCGCCTTGGCCGCGATGCCGCTGCGCTCGAACACCACCTCGGGCTTCGGCCCGTCGCGCGTGATCTCGAGTTCGAAGCTGGGCCGCGTACTGTGCACGTGAAAGTCGATCGTCTCGCCGGCCCGGTAGCTGGAGCGAGGGGTGTACGTCCAGATCTCGGCCACCGCTGGATCGTTCAGCGGTTTCTCGTAGTGCCAGCCGTGGCGGCTGTCGCTGTGAGCCGCGGGACCGGCCCCGGGGATCACTCGCGGCTGACCGAGAATGGAAGCCGTGTCGTTGAAGGGTCGGCTGCTCATGGGATGGCGCACCTCGAGACCTGGACGGATGCCCTGCAAAGCGTGGTGACGAAGCAAGCGGTCTATCATCCCTCCGCGAGATTCTCCGGATGCGGAGCGAGCGTGATCCATGGAACGTACGACGACCGATGAACCAACCCTGGCGTGTTGCCAGGGCCCATGCGGAGAAGTCCAGCCTCATGGAGGCAAAAGGCTGGAAATTCACCGCACAGACCAGTGCGCCTCCGGGTCGGAGCCGACTCGTACAGGAACGAACGTCGGGGCGACAGGACCTGAACCTGCGACCTCTTGACCCCCAGGGGTCTTGGACCGGAAGCGTGGCGGATCACTTTTCCGTCTGGTTTCGCGGCGATTTTATGCTCCGCCGCTGCGCCGTCAATGCGGATATCGCTCCCCGATTTCCGGCATTGGTCGCCATCTTTCGCACGTTAATCGGGTAATCGAATCGCCTGTGGTCCCTCCCTCTGCGCGAGCTCAGCGACCTGCGGCCCATCGCGGATCACATGACTCGCCTGTGCCGGCGTGGATGCCTTCACGCTTTCCGCGGCGTGTTCGGCCCACGCGGCCGCCAGAACCAGCCATGCCCAGAAGGAGGCACCCTCGCAGCTCGCCCCGCGCCTCGACACGCACACAGTTGCGACGGGCCGATGCGAGGGCGACGGCGGAGGGGCTTCGCGGGTCCCTGGGAATG
>CAZEJZ010000494.1:0-2827 GCA_964512415.1 uncultured Opitutaceae bacterium | reverse complement strand
GTTACGGTTGGCCATCGTCCTTCTTGTCGCTTCGCTTGGTGATCCCGCGCATCACGAGCACGGGATCCGAGTCCTCACCCGCCCGCGTCATTTCGCCGTCCAGCCGCGGTAGCTCGACAGGTTTTCCCGCGTGACCAGCGTGACCGGGATCCGAATCAGACGATCAGCCGGAGTCGCCCCCGCCCGGAGTTGGAAACCAAACTCCGCCGCGCGCGCGGCCATCATGAAGGGGTCCTGCGCGGCACTCGCGACCAACGCGTTGCCTGGATCGGCCAGCGCCGCCTCCACATCCGGAGCTCCGTCCACGGATGCGATCAGGACACCCTGCCGGCGCGACTGCCGCACCGCCAGCGCCGCACCCAGGCCGGTGGGATCATTCACGGCGAAAACCGCATCGATTCGCGGATTGGCCACCAGAAGGTCGGTCATCACCGCCAGTCCGCCGTCTCGGTTGCCGAACGCATTCTGGTCGCGCGAGAGAAGCTTGATTCCGGGAGCAGCCGAGAACGCCTCCACCGCTCCATGGACGCGATCCGTGACCGCTGAAACCGGTGGTCCATTGATGATCACCACGTTCCCGGCCCCGTTGAGCCGTCGGACCAGGTATTCGGCCGCGATCCGTCCCGCCTGCACATTGTCCGACATGACCGTGCCATCGACGCCGCCCTCGGCGACCACGTCGATCGCCACCACGGTCATGCCCGCCTTCCGCGCCTTCCGCACCGCCGGCGCGATGCCCTGGGAATCCGCCGCGTTCAGCAGCAGCAGGTCCGTGCCGGCCGCGATGAAATCATCAATCTGATTTGCCTGTCGGTTAAGATCGTAGCCGCTCGATACGGCCGTGAACGTGACGTTCGCGCCGCCGAGTTCCCGAACCTTCGACTCCGCGCCCTTGGCGATCTGGACGAAGAAGGGATTGGCGAGGTCACCGACGGTCAGACCGACCGAGCGGATCGGACTCGCGGGCGCCTTCGCGGCCTGGGGAGGGGGCGCCGCGGTCGGCTGCGGTTTACACGCACTGCAAAGGGAGAGGCCGACCGCAAGCACGGCCATCACGACGGAGCGAAGGGAAGCGGGGAAAGAAGACATGGAGGAGACGGGGAACGATAAAACTGGACCACAGCCCCGCCCGGGCGTCGAGCCCACTCATGCCCATTCAATCCCCCCGACCAAAGGGACGGATCCGCCGCGAGTGTGCGCAAGCCTGCTCTCCGGCGGTGGACGGCGAAGCTACCCAACGCCGGGTTCAGGTCGAAACGCCCAGAAGCCCGCGGCTCAACTGGAAGTGATCCAAGCCCAAGCGGCGGGAGGCCGGAGGCTCGTGGCCGCCCAGACCCGCAGCGACTCGAGTCCAGACACGAGTCGCGTCCGCAGCACCCGAGACAAACCCATCGATCTCGCTCGCGGCGATTCGGGCACGCTCACGATCCGCCGCAAACTGGAACACCGGGATGAACGGATGCCCGCTCCGCGGATGCTCCGTCACGAGCGAGACCAGCGCATGCACTCCTGCACTCCCCAAGGCCGAGACGTTTTCGGCCCAGTCCGGCGTTTCGGTCTCAACGAGATGCAAACCTGGCGTCGTCGGCACCTGACCGGCCAGCAGCGACGGCGACGCATCTTGCCGCCCCATCAAGACGCTCCACGCCGGGGTACTCAGCAGAGGATCGGACACCGGCAGCACCACGGTTCCGCCAGCGTCCACGACGCTGCGGATCAACGTGCCGGCCAGCTCCGCCATCTCCTGATCCAAAGCCCCGGCGGTGAGCAGGCCGAACGAGAGCGCGGTGATTGGAATCGCCTGCGGAGGTCCATCCGCTCCCGCTGGCACGCCGGCAAACCAGTTTGCCACACGCTGCACGGCCTTTTCGATCCCGCCGTCGAGTTGGACGCTCACCCAGCCGAAGCGCGCCGGATCCACGCCTTGAGCCACGAAATGGTTGCGCACCGTGTCGTTGGGAACCTTCTCGCACCCATGCTCCAGAAGCAGCGCCCCAGCGACGTTGGGATGCTGGGCGTAGCCGAGGTAGGTCCTCAGCAGCGTTCGCGCCACATCCTCGCCCCCGAAGCCACACCCCTCCGTGTGAACCAAAGCGGCCATGCGGGAAAACGCCATGTCCCGCCCCACCCGCTCCGCGGCGACGCGCTCGGCCGACATCCGGGCAATCTGGGTCGAGCAGAGACTCGTCGGCACGACGAGTCCGACGCGTTCGGTCGCCAACCGGCCCGTCGCCGTGGTGTGGGCGCTCACCAAGGGGACCTGCGGCTGCAGCGCGGCGCGCCGACCGGCCGAGCCCGCATCGGCTTGGAGTCGCGGCCGTCCGTCGGGCATCGGTCGCGCCCGAATCTCGGCCAGCCTCGAGGTATCCTTCTGCCGCCAGTGGCGCCAGAGGGAGACCTGCGAGTGTCCGGCGAGCTCCCCCTTCGAACGTTGTCCGGAGGCGGTCGCGAGGACCAAGTCGACGCCGGCAGCGGCGAGGTCTTCCATGGGCTCGCCGTCCAGATAGCGCCCGGCGTTGATGTCCATCTCGCGCTCAAGCAGGGTATGACGGCGCGTGGTGGTCGTGATCTTCAGCGTGGGGACGAACGGGAAGTTGGTGATCGATCCGTTGCCGGTCACGAATAGGAAAAGGTTGCAGCCCGATGCGACCTGCCCGGCGATGCCCTCAAGATCATTGCCCGGGCTGTCCATGAAGTGAAAGCCCGGCGCGCGGATCGGCTCGCCGTATCCAATCACCTCGTCGATCCGGGTGCGGGGATCCTTCTTGTGTGCCGCACCGAGCGACTTCAGGACAATGTTGTAGAGGCCGCGGAACTTGTTGCCGGC
>CAZEJZ010000493.1:0-2828 GCA_964512415.1 uncultured Opitutaceae bacterium | reverse complement strand
TTGTAGGCGCGGGCGAGGCGGGTGATCGAGTCGAGCAGGATCACCACGTGCTGGCCGCGTTCCACGAGGCGGCGAGCCTTCTCGCCGACCATTTCCGCACAATGAATGTGACTTTCCGGGGACTCGTCGAAGGTCGAGGAGACCACCTCTCCCTTGGTGTGGCGCCGGAAATCGGTCACCTCCTCAGGCCGTTCGTCGATGAGCAGGAGAATGAGCTTCACCTCCGGGAAGTTCGCCGACACGGAATTCGCGATATTCTGCAGGAGCACCGTCTTGCCCGTGCGGGGAGGCGCGACGATCAGCCCGCGCTGCCCGAAGCCGATCGGCGTGAGCAAGTCGACGGTCCGCATCGAGATGTCCTTCTGCACGTCCGGAGCCTCCAGCAGGATGCGGTTGAGCGGATAGTAAGGCACCAGTTCCTCGAACGGTGTGACGTGATTGGCCTGCTCCGGGGCGCCGCCCATGACGGAATCGATTCGCACCACCGACGGGCCGCGTTCATCGCCCAGCGGCGGCTGCAGCAGGACCTCGACCTCGTGCCCGCGCTTCAGGCCGTAGCGCCGGATCAGGGATTCAGGCAGGTACGCATCTTCCGGATACAGGCGGTAGCTGCAGTGGTCATGGACGACGAAGCCATGTCCGCGGTCGGTGAGATCGAGCCAGCCCCGGTCGCGGAGCGGGTGTCCGCCGGCGGCGGCACGCTTCAGCACCTCGGCGATGATTTGCCGCTTGGGCAGCTGGCCCTCGATGGTGCAGCCGAGGCGGCGGGCATAGGCGGCCAGCTCCGCGACGGGCAGCGCGGAGATCTGATCGAGTCGGATGGGTTCACCGGTGCCGGCGGCGAGTGAGACGGCCAGCGCGTCGAGCGCCGCCACATCGGCGAAGCGGGCCGGATCCGGCAGGTCGCCGATCCGCGGTGCCAGAGACGGAGGAGGCGGCTGCGGCGGATGCTGGGGACCGCGTCCCCCGCCTCCGCCCCCACCTCCACCACCCCCGCCACCGCCCTCGGGGCCGCCCGGGTGCCACGGCTTTCCCTGACGGTTCCGCTTCTCCTTCTTGAGCTGTTTCCAGTAGTCGCGACCGCGGAACTCGCGCGGCGCGAAGCCGGGGCGACCGCCGCCCTGCTCACCGCCGCCGCCGGATTCGGCCGGAGGGGTGGGTTCGCCGGTGCCGCCGGAGGGCACGAACACGGCCGGTTCATCGGAGCGGTCCACACTCGGAGCCGGAGCAGGAGCAGGGGCCGGAGCAGGAGCCTCTTGCACCACCGAAACCGGCCGTTCCGGCTCGGGGGCCGATCGCTCGATCACGGGTTCGGGAGACTGTTCCATCGGCAACTCCCGCTGCACCGGGGCCTCGGGGGCCTCCTGGCGCACTACCGCCGACCCGTCCGCCACCTCCGGCGCCCGCACCACCTCGTCCGCCGGGGCGGATGCCTTGGTGGAGCGACTCCGCCCCCGCGGCGCGGCGCTCCGCGCCTTCGGCCGGGCCGCTGCCTTCTTGGCGCGACCAGATGCTCCGGAACTACTCTTGGAAGACTTTTCCATGGAAAGGGAAGAAATGCGAAACGGAATCAAGCACCGGAACGGCGCCGCAGGGACCCTTCAGCCTCGAATCGCTCCACCAGCAGGTCGACCTGCCGGGCCAGAAACTCCGGCGAACCCTCGTTGCCGATGACATAGTCGGACAACTCAGTTTTGCGCGCCAGAGGCAACTGCTTGGAAATACGAGCCTCGGCCTGCTCTCGCGTGATCCCACGCGCTTCGAGACGGGCGTACTGCTGGTTTGGAGTAGTGGTGACGCAGACGATGAAATCAAACCAATTCTCTAAACCCTTCTCAAACAGCAACGGAACCTCGAAGACCCACGCCGCGGTCGGCTCCGCCGCAAGTCGCTCCCGCCACACCGTATAGAGCAAGGGGTGCACGAGGTCCTCAAGCCAACGCCGCTCCGCTTCATCCGCAAACACGCGCGCCGCCAGGCGTCCCCGATGCAGGCGCCCCCCCTCATCACACACCCCGGCGCCAAAGCGCCCTCGAATCGCCGCGAGCACCTCAGGTCGACACAGGATGTCGGCACGCACGATCTCATCCGAGTCCAGCCGGCGGTACCCGCGCTGCTCCAGCAATTTCGCCACGGAGGACTTTCCGCAGCCCATGCACCCGGTAATTCCTACGACGCGTTGCACCATGAGAGAGCGCCCGATATGCAAATCGGAAGCTTTATTTATTGCAAGAGTTTAATTTTTGTGCAACATTATGGCAGCTCGGGTTACCCGAGCGGGTACCATGTTGGCGATTCTCACCTCGGCGGCGTTGCAGGGCATCACTGCGGAAGCCGTTCACGTCGAAGTCAACACCGGGGAAGCCGGGACCCCGGGCTTGCTCATGGTCGGGTTGCCGGACGCCAGCGTCAAGGAGGCCAAGGACCGGGTCTGGTCCGCGATACAAAACAGCGGTTTCAAGACGCCTTGGTCCCGGACGACGGTCAACTTGGCACCGGGCGAACTGCGGAAGGAGGGGTCCGGCTTCGATCTCCCGGTCGCACTGGGGCTCCTCGTCGCCTCGGGCCAACTCGAGAGCGCGCTGCTGGATGAGGCCCTCATCGCCGGCGAGTTGAGCCTGTCGGGCGCAACGCGCCCGGTGCGCGGTGCGCTCGCGATGGCCCGGCTCGCCCGCCAGTTGGGCAAGCGACGGGTGCTGCTGCCCCCGACGTCCGCCTTGGAAGCCGCCTTGGTCGAAAATCTTGAAGCGGTCGCGGTCTCGTCGCTCGACCACGCGTTCCGCCTGTTGCGCGGCGAGGTCGCGCCGAAGGTGATCACGCCGGCCGAA
>CAZEJZ010000492.1:0-2831 GCA_964512415.1 uncultured Opitutaceae bacterium | reverse complement strand
ACTACGTCAACGTCACCGAGGTGCGCGGCCTGCCGCACCTGCACGAGTGCAACATCGGTCACAGCATCATCAGCCGCGCGCTCTTCTCCGGCCTCGCCGAGGCCGTGGCAGAGATGCGGCGTCGTCTCAACGAGTGATCCGCGCATGAGCCTGAACCTGGTCCCCGGCGGCGTTTTGATCGGTCTCGGCTCCGATCTGGTGGACGTCGATCGGATCCGCGGCGTCTGGGATCGCCAGGGGGAGCGTTTCCTCGAACGGGTCTTCACGGAAGAGGAGCGGCAGTACTGCCTCGGCATGAAGTATCCACACAAGCACTTCGCTGCGCGCTTTGCCGCCAAGGAGGCGGTGTCGAAGGCTTTTTCCACCGGGATCGGGCCGCTGCTGTCGTGGAAGTCCGTGTCCGTTTATCACGGCGAGCGGATGGATCCACGCGTGCGGCTCGATGAGAAGGGCCAGGCGCTGCTGCGCGAGGCGGGGGCCACCCACGTGCTGCTCACCTTGGCGCACACCGACGGCCAGGCCATGGCCGTGGCGGCGTTGGTGCGGTCGGAGGAGGCAGGCCCGTGAGCGTCAGCGCACCCGTCCCGCGTCCACCCCGGACGGAGCTCTCGCAGGCTCCGTCATGGATCCTGCTCGGTTTCGTGATCGGTACGGTGTTCGTCTTTCTGCTCCGGCGACAGTACCTGGTCGAGGAGGCCCAGCTGTCGCAGGCCGCCGCGGTTCGAGATGCAGTCACCGCGACCGGCTCCGACGCGGTTTCGCCCACCGCCGCCCGCGCGGGTGAGCCGACTGCGGTGGCATTCGACGCGGTCTGGCGCGCCTGGGGTCACCATGCGGTCTGGGTGGACGACTCCACGCAGGTGGCGCTTTGGAACGCGCAGACGGGGGATTACAGCGATGCCTTCGAGGTCGTGCGGCGGGGCGACGAATTCTACTTTCGCCCCTTGCCCAAGCTGACGCGTCCGATGGTGGAACGCGGGCTGGGCCCGGGAGCTCCTCTGCAGTTCACCGGTCCACCGGTGGTGTCGCGTCGGCCATGAGCGCGTTGGCCTACCCTGACTCAGCCCCGGTCTTTTCCTGCGCCGAGGCATTGGCGTTCGAGCAGGCGCGCTTCAGCGGTCCGGATGGCGAGGCGCGCGAGTGGGGTGCGATGCAGGCAGCCGGGGTCGGCGTGGGGGAGGGGATCCTGCGCGACGCGCGGGAGGGCGGCGGGCTCCTCCCGGGGTCTCGCGTCCTTGTGCTCGTGGGCAAGGGCCACAATGGCGGAGACGCGATGATCGCCGCGCAGCGGGTTCTCGCGGTGGCCGCCGGCGCCACGGCGGAGGTCTGCCTCGTTTTCGGCGAGCGTGCGCTGCGGCCGTTGGCCGCCCGGGCGTGGCGTGAGTTGCAGGAATCGGCTCCGGGTCGGGTGAAGTTGCTTCGGGTCGCGGACGCGTGGACCGGTGCGTTCGCGGTCTGCATCGATGGGATCTTCGGTTTTCAGTTTCGCCCGCCGCTGCCTGACGTGGCGCGTGGCGTGCTCGCGCGCGTCGAGCGACTCTCGGTCGATTTTCGCGCGGCGGTGGATCTGCCCAGCGGGTCGGCGGAGGCGGGGGCGTTCCGGGCCGATTTCACCTATGCCACCGGGACGGTGAAGGATCAGGTCCTGACGCTTCCCAATGCGGGCCGGGTGCGGTGGGTGGATCTCGGGTGGGATCTTTCTGCGGTGGCGGCGTCCAGCCCGGTGCGGGTGCTGCGCTCCGCGATTCTGGCGCCGCTGGCGGCGTTGCGGCCTTCGGCGGTCGACAAGCGTACCTTTGGTCACGTCGGCATCATCGCCGGGTCGCGGCATTACCCCGGGGCCGCCTTGTTGGCGGTGAAGGCGGCGTTGCGCAGCGGTGCCGGCTTGGTCTCGGCCTTTGTACCGGAGTCGCTCGTCGCCGCCTTTGCGGCGGCGGCTCCGGAGGCCATCTGGGTTGGTTGGCCCGAGACTCCGGACGGAGCCATGGCGATGGAGGGGCGTCACCTGATTCGGCAGCGAGGGGAGCGCATCGATGCGTGGGTGGTCGGACCCGGATTAGGCCGCGAAGCCGAGACGCTCGCCTGGGTCGCCGAGGAGGTCGCGGTGGATGCGCGACCACGGGTGATTGACGCGGATGCGCTGCAGGCCGGCGTCATCCGGTCTGCGAAGGGACCCTGCATTCTGACGCCCCACGCGGGGGAGTGGGCGCGGATCGCCGATGGGGCAGCCCCGGAAGCCTTCACGGCCTCCCGTTCGACCGTCGTGGTGGCGAAGGGTCCCATGACTCGCGTCGTGGCGGGTGGTGTGCCGCACGTCGTGCTGGCGGGGGGACCTGTTCTGGCGCGCGGCGGCAGCGGCGACGTGCTGGCTGGACTGATCGGAGGCCTTCTTGCGCAGACGCCAAACGACCCGTTGCGGGCGGCGGCTCGGGGAGCTCTTTGGCACGCGCGGGCGGCGGATACTCTGGCTCAGGAGCGCGGCCAGGTCGCGGTTGCGACGAGCGATCTCTTGGACCGCTTGCCGACAGCGTTACGGACCCTTCACTGAAGGGCTTGGCGCAGACTCCCCTCCGCTGGTGGGGGGGCTCGGAGGCAGGGCTGAACTTTCCGGCCCAGGAGCATCGCTGCGCGGGGTCGCGGGAGCGGCGGGTGCCGACTCAGGAGCCGGTGGAACGGATTCCGCCGCGGGCGGCGGAGCCGGCGGGATCGAGGAATCGACCTCGTGTCCGGAGGGACCGGCCGGATGTTCCCCCGCATGATAATCGTGGTGATGATAATCGTGGTAGGAGTCGTGGGCGGCGGGCTGGCCACCGTGGTCGAAACCGTGATCC
>CAZEJZ010000491.1:0-2835 GCA_964512415.1 uncultured Opitutaceae bacterium | reverse complement strand
GCCCGCACCGTCGACGGCGGTCACGCCCTCGGCGAGACGCGCATTGGCCAGCGGTGCCTGGAGGGACGCGCGGGCCAGCGTCGCGCTGCTCGTGGCGACGGAGCTGCCGGAGTTGGACAGCCGGAGGACCTTGAGAAGGTTCGATGTGTCGTTGGCCGCGCCCAGTTGCAGTGACGAGGAACTGGTCAGCGTGATCCGGTCGGTTGCCGGATCGTAACTCGCCTGGACGTCGCCGCTGGTCGCGGTGGCAATGCGGTCGAGCACCTGCTGCAGCGAGTCGGTGCTCGCGACGGACACGGTCTCCCCGTTGACGGTGAAGTGGCCCTCGGTGACGGCGGTGGACGTCGGAAGCGTCGCGACGGTCAGCCCGGAGAGATCGCTGGAAGTGGAGAGAGGTGCGCCGATGGCCCGGGTGCTGTCGCGGCGCGCGGCGGTGGCGAGCGACGTGACTTCGATCGTGCGCGTCCCCGAGGCGGCTCCCGCGGAGGCGGTCGCGATCCACGAGGACGTTCCGCTGGCGAACGTGGCGGATCGTCCCGACGCGAGCGCCGGAGTCCGGAGCGACGCGAGCGATGACTGCAGGTCCTGCAGCTTCGAGCGAACACCGTCGAGGGCGGTCAGCCGCTTGCCTTGGGCCCCGCGTTCCGCCTCAAGCCGATTGACGGGCGCTCGCTCCAGCTGCATCAGGCTGTCGACGAGACTTTTCCAGTCTAGTCCGGAGGCAAGTCCGGAGAGTTGGAGGCTGGGCATGGTGAGGAGAGACGAACGGGGGCAACGCTGGGACAAAGGAGAGCATCGGCGCGCGCGGTCCGCGCCTTGAGGATGCCGCACACGCAAAAAAAATCACAGATGCTCTAAAGTTCCGTGCGGGGTGGCCCGTAAGCACAGTCATCTGCGCGCTGTGCGAGCAGACGGAGCGAGTCGGATCCCACCCCGGCTACGTCGCCCTACGGACGGGGCACTCAGATCAAGGAAGATACCATGTCAGTCGTCATTAACACCAATGCGGCCGCCACCCTGGCGGCGAACAACCTCGCAGCATCAAATTCGATGCTGCAGAAGAGCCTCAATCGGCTCTCCAGCGGATCGCGGATCGTCAGCCCGGCGGATGATGCCGGTGGACTCGCGGTCTCGATGAAGCTCAGCGCGGCGGCGCGGCGCTCCGGCGCGGCGGCCACCAACGTCTCCAACGCGATCTCGCTCCTCCAGACCCAGGACGGCGTGCTGCAGGTCGCCGGCAAGGTGCTGAGCCGGATCGGCGAGCTGAAGACCCTTTACGGTGATCCGACCAAGAACGCTTCGGATCGTGCGAACTACGACGCCGAGTTCACCTCGCTCCAGGACCAGCTCACGGCCCTGACCACCGAGACCTTCAATGGCGAGAATCTCTTTGGCGGCGCGGCGCGCACCGTCCCGGTGACGGAAGACGGCGCCAGCTCGGTGACGCTCGCGGCGCGTGATCTCTCGTCGACGGCGACCGGCGTCGGTGACGTCATTGCCGGCACCGTCACGGACCTGAGCGGTCTGACCCTCGCGGACGTTTCGACCGCGATCCAGAACGTCGCCACCTTCCGTGCTGAGAACGGAGCGGAGCAGAGCCGGCTCGGATTCGCGGGCGAGTTGCTCGCCGTCAACAAGGCGAACCTCGAGGCAGCTTCGAGTCGCATCGTCGACGTCGACGTCGCGGCCGAGTCCACCCAACTCGCGCGTTGGAATACCCTGGTCCAGGCGGGCACGGCGATGCTCGCGCAGGCCAATCAGAGCAGCCAAGCCGTCCTCCGGCTCCTGCAGCAGTAACTGTAGTGTCGCTCTGGAGCGTCGCGCAGGCGGCCCCTCCAGCCCTTTCGCCTGAGGTTTCCACCCAGGCCTCCCTTTGGGGTACTTGCCCTAATCGGCGCGGTCCGCGCCGTACTCTCCGGACCCGTGGCGACGGCGGACGTCGCATTTATCAAGGAAAGATACCACCATGTCAGTAGTCATCAATACCAACTACGCCGCGACGATTGCCTCGAACAATCTCGCTGCTTCGAACAGCATGCTGCAGCGGAGCCTCAACCGGCTCTCCAGCGGCTCCAAGATCATCACCCCGGCGGACGACGCTGGCGGCCTCGCGGTTTCCATGAAACTGAGCGCGGCGGCCAAGCGTTCGGGCGCCGTGGCGTCCGGGATTGGCAACGCGGTGTCGCTGCTCCAGACTGAGGACGGTGCGCTGAAGATCGCGGGCAAGGTCCTGGAGCGCATGAGCGAACTGAAGACCCTCTATTCGGATCCGACGAAGAACGCGACTGACCTCGCGAACTACGACGCCGAGTTCACGGGACTCCAGGACCAGCTCACGGCGCTGACCAGCGAGAAGTTCAACGGCAACGACCTGTTCGGCGGCTCGGCGCTGTCGGTCGGCGTGACGGAAGATGGAGCGACGACGGTCTCGATTGGCGGTCGCGATCTCGGCGACGCCACAGCCGGTTTCGGCACGATCACGGCCAGTTCTGTGACCGACCTGTCCGGAATCGATCTGTCGGACATCACGGACGCGATCCAGAACGTCGCCACGTTCCGTGCGGAGAACGGCGCGGAGCAGAGCCGCCTCGGCTTCGCTTCCGAACTGATCACCATCAACAAGGCGAACCTCGAAGCTGCTTCGAGCCGCATTGTGGATGTGGACGTCGCGGAAGAGTCCACGCAGCTCGCGCGCTGGAACACCCTCGTTCAGGCCGGCACGGCGATGCTGGCCCAGGCGAACGGTTCGGCCCAGACGGCACTGCGACTCCTCCAGTAAGCCGCCCAGAAACGAACCCGAAACCCGTCCTTGCGACGGTTGCAACCAGCCGCCCC
>CAZEJZ010000490.1:0-2845 GCA_964512415.1 uncultured Opitutaceae bacterium | reverse complement strand
CGGTGTCGGTGTTGACCTTGGTCACGCCGAGCTTGGCGGCGGGCAGGTACTCGTTCACGTCGACTCCGGCGGAATCCTTGATCGAGCCACCGGCGGCGTTGATGCGGGCGACCTCGTCCTTCGGCACCGACGAAGAGCCGTGCATGACCAGCGGGAAGTTGGGCAGGCGGGCCTTGATCTTCTCGAGGACGTCGAAGTGCAGCGACTGCTTGCCCTTGAACTTGAACGCCCCGTGGGAGGTCCCGATCGCGCAGGCGAGGGAGTCGCAGCCGGTGCGCTTCACGAACTCCTCGGCCTCGGCCGGGTTGGTCAGCGTGGCGTGCCCGTCCTCGACCTTGATGTCCTCCTCGACGCCGCCGAGCATGCCCAGCTCGGCTTCGACGGAGATGCCCTTGGCGTGGGCGGCGTCGACCACGCGCTTGGTAATCTCGATGTTCTTCTCGAACGGATCGTGCGAGGCGTCGATCATGACCGAGCTGAAGAAGCCCGACTTGATGCAATCGTAGCAGGTGGCCTCATCGCCGTGATCCAGGTGCACCGCGAAGATCGCCTCCGGGAAGATCTCGCCGGCCGAGCGGATGATCGCCTCAAGCATGCGCTTGTCGGTGTAGGACCGTGCGCCCTTGGAAATCTGGATGATGAACGGCGCCTTGGACATGATCGCGCCACGAAACAGGCCCATCGCCTGCTCGGCATTATTGATGTTGTAGGCCCCCACGGCATACTTGCCGTAGGCATGCTTGAACAGCTGTGCGGTAGTAACGATCATAGGCTAGGTGTGGAAAAATCAGATCAGCTTATGGGTATTCGGAGTCGACCGACAAGGGTTTAGTAGCGGAATTCGTGCCGTTTCACGGCTGTCCGCCCGCCACCGCGGGACAGATCGAGCGGGATGGGTGCGTTGGGGCCCGGGCAGACCGATCCCAGTGGTACCGCTCTGGCGGGTCGTCACGCCGGGGGGCCGTGGTCAGCGCGGCGGGAATTCGAACTCCGTCTTCTTCTTGTCGGCGGACAGGACGAAGTAGGCGCTGAACGTCGTCCCGCGCTTGGACATCAGTCCGTCGATCAGACCGGTCCTTCCAGTCTCGACGAGACGCTCGACCTCCTCGGCGGGGATTTCCCGTCCGCAGATCGTGCGCTTCATCTCGAAGACGACGCGCGGCTTGTCCTCGGCGCCGGGCTTCGTGACGACGAAGGACTCCGGCGTCTCGTACAGTTCGCCCCCGTGGACCTTGCTCTCGCCGAGACGTCGGGCCTTCGAGAGATCGAGGGGTGCCTTGGCCTTGCGTGGGGCGCGGGGCGAGCCGTCGGCGTTCTTGGCGCCTTCGCGCGGTTTGCGCGGCGGGAATTCCCACGCGATCTTCGGGCCCTGACGAAGCAGGTAGGCGTCGAACGGCCGACCCTTTTTTGAGATGAAACCCTGAATCAGGTCGGTCTTCTGCTTCTCGACCAGCTGGATCGCCTGCTCGCGGCTGATCGGCTTCTGGCACATTAGGCGGCCGACCTTGAAGGCCTCGCGCCAGCCTTCGCCGTCCCGTTCGCGCAGCACGTAGTTGGTCGGGGCCTCGCAGAGCTCGGCCTTGGAGGTCGGGTCGGTCCAGAACGGCGACAGGGCGTTGACATCGACCTTGGTGCCGAAGTCCAACTCGGCCTTGCGCCGGCCGGGATTCTTCTCGTCGTCGACGAGACGGATTTTGGACGGAAAGCGATTGCCCGTCTTGGCGGAGACGAAGCCATCAAGCGGACCGATCTCGCCGCGGGTGACGAGTTCGCGGACCTCCTCCTCGGCGATCTTGCGACCACTCATCACCTTGTAGACCACGAGCGTTCCGTCCTGGGAGCGGAATCCGCGCAGCGTCTCCAGCATCGGCTTGCCATCCGTCGGGCACACGATGTCGGTGAGGCGGCCGGTTGAGGCATCCTCCTCGAAGTTGCGGGTTCGGTCGACGATGCCCTTGGTGACGTCGACGATCTCGGCCATGAAGCGGTCGCGGGGAAACTGATGATGCTCCATCTGCCGGAGCTTGTACTCCCACTGGCCGGTCATGTCGGGCTTCGTGAGGGCGTCGGCTCCGACGGCGGCGAGGAACTCGAGCAGGGATTCGGCCTTCGACGTCGGGACCAGTTCGCGCTGGTTGCGCTCGATGTACTTTTGGTTGATCAGCCCGTCGATCGTGTCGGCTCGGGTGGCGGGAGTGCCGAGGCCACGTTCCTTCATGGCGTCGGCGAACTCCTCGTCGTCGATCAGCTTCCCGGCGCCCTCCATGGCCGAAAGGAGCGTGGCTTCGGTGTAGCGGGGGGGCGGCTTGGTGGACTCGGCGTGGAGGCGGGTCTCGCCGGTCCGGGCGCGGGCGTCATCGGCCGGGCTGAGCGCCGGCAGGGCCTTTGAGTCGGGAGAGTCGTCTTCGACGGTGGTCTTGCCATAGACGGCGAGCCAGCCGGGGGAGGTGAGCACCTTGCCCTCGGTCTTGAACGCGTGGCCGGGAGCGACGGTGCTGATGCGCGTGGTCACGTCGAATTCGGCGGAAGGGAAGAACGTGGCGACGAAGCGCCGTGCGATCATGTCGTAGACCTTGGCCTCCATCTCATCGAGGTTGGAGGGCTCGGTGGTGGTGGGGATGATCGCGAAGTGGTCCGAGATCTGGGCGTTGTTGAAGATGCGCTTGTTGGGGCGCAGCCAGCCCTCGCCGAGGACGGTCTGGGCGTGCTTGCCGAGGTCGCCGCCCAGGCTGGAGAGCGTCTCGCGGCAGGTGGGTAGGTAATCCTCCGGAAGGGCGCGGGAATCGGTACGCGGGTAGGTGATGACCTTGTGGCGCTCGTAGAGGGCCTGGGCGATCTGCAGCGT
>CAZEJZ010000489.1:0-2851 GCA_964512415.1 uncultured Opitutaceae bacterium | reverse complement strand
CCCACGGCGGAACTGCAGGCGCCGGATGCCGAGCGACTGGCCAAGATTCCGGCCGCCGAGCGCAAGCTGATCAACATCCGTGATCTCTCGAGCACCTACGCCTTCAACGCCGAGACCAAGAAGCGGACGATCACCGTGACGATGAACGTGGACTTCGTGAACATGGACGGCAAGGCCGCCACGTATCTCGATTCGACCGCAGGCAACTGGTTGCGCAACAATCTCGATCGCAAGGATGTGCCCTACGTGATCGAGAAGGATTCGATCAAGACGAGCGCATCCAGCCAGCCAGTGCTCGTGGTCCCGGATCCTGCCAAGTCGGAGGCCGCAGTTCCGGCTGACGGCCAGACTGGCGGTGCCTCAGGTGACGCGGGCGCCTCCTCGGGTGGCGCGCCTCAGGGCGGTGAGACCGCGACCAGCGGAGCACCCGCGAGCGGCGCTCCCTCGGGGGGCACGTCCTCTGGCGGAAGTGGTCGGTCCGGCCGCAAGGGACGCGACCTGGGTGGACAGGTCAAGGGCAGTCAGGGCATGAGCGGCAAGGGCGGCGCTTCGCTCGGCGGTCCTCCGCCCACGGACGGCGCAGCCGCCACCGAACCGACGCCCGGCGAGTCGGAACCCGCGGCCACCGATGCCGAGACGCCGGCCGATGCCGGCCAGAAGGGGCAGGGCAATCTCGATTCGCTGGCACCCATCGCGGATCCGGGATTGATCTACCCGCCGGGGGCCAAGATCTTCTCCGGCGAAGTGAAGTTCACCGTGCAGATTCGCGACGCCGGGGCCAAGCCGGGCGATGCGGCGGCCGGCGCGCCTGAGGCAGGAGCCAATCCATGAGCGCCAAGATGGATCTGTCCGCGCTGAAGAACATCGACTTCTCCAAGGCGCTCGGCTTCCTGAAGCAGCGCTGGGTGCCGATCGTCTGCGGACTGGTCGTGATCGGCGCGCCGCTGGGCGCATGGCTGTCGCTCGCGATCGTGCGCGACCCCGTGACGGCTCGCGTGAAGGAGCGCCTCGATGCCTTCGAGAAGTTGGGCACGCTGGAGCGCACCAACGTGGACATTCGCATGCCGGACGGCTCGTCCAGGAGCGAATCGGCGTCGGTCAACGCGAAGTTGATCGAGGACCTGGCCAAGCACCACGAGGCGTTGGCGGCGGATGCCGCGGAGATCTACAAGTCCGCGGTGGAACGCAACCGTGGCGCGCGCGGACTGGCCAAGGGAATGGAGGTCTACTTTCCCACGCCGAAGGACGCGAACCTGCGCGACGTGAACCTGCTCCGTGAAAATGCGCTCCCGCTGCTGCAGTCGGCTCGCGATGCGCTCCTCGCCTCGATGAAACTGGGCGGTCCGGCCAAGAGCGACGAGGTGCTCGATCGCGTGCAGCGTGCGGAGGCCGAGCACCTCACGGGGGTGCTGATGAAGAAGAGCCGCACGGAGGTGACCGACCCCAAGGAACTCGCGGAGCTCAACGCGCGGCTGGTCGAGACCCGCCTGGCCGCGGTCGTCGAGAGTGCGGCGTCGATCGAACTCTACGTCCGCCCGCGAGCCATCGTGTGGCGGGAGCGGCTGTCGGCACCGAAGGAGGGGGATTCGCGCGGCGAAGTCCCCGTGGAGACCGCGCTCGCGCAGCTCTTCCAGTTCCAGTGGGATCTCTGGGTGGTGGATGACGTGCTCTCGGCGATCCGCAAGCTGAACGCGAGGACGACGGGCGGCCTGCTGCAGGCACCCGTGAAGGTGCTGCAGTTGCTGCAGCCGAACGCGATCGACGGGATTGTGGCGTCGGAAGGCGCCGGCGGCGGGGAGGCGGGTGCCGAGGCGGCGGCAGGCGAGGCGATCGATCCCAAGGCCGATGTGGCGCTGGACTACGCGGGCTCGTTCAACGGTCTGCACTCCAACCAGCTCTACGACGTCCGCGAGACGCGTCTGGTGGTGGTGTGCGAGACCAGCGCCATTCCGGCGCTCGTCAACGCGCTGGCTTCGCAGAACTTCATCACGGTGACCGAACTCTCGATGGTTCCGGCGGACACCTTCGCCGCCGCCCGTCAGGGCTACGCGTTCGGGCCGCGGCCCTGCAGCGAGGTCACCCTGAAGCTGCAGTCGGTGTGGTTGCGCGACTGGACCACCGAACGCATGCCCAAGCGCATGATGTCGGCCATCAAGACCGCGGGAAAGCCCGCTCCACCCGAAGCCGAGGCGCCCGCGGCGCCCGCGGCGGGCGGATGAACCGAAACACGGAGCACAGCAAGCGATGAAGGGCATCCATCCACTCGAGCGGCACTTTGAGAAGATCATCCTTGGACTCGTGGCGCTCGGACTTCTCGCGTGGGTTGGCGCGGACCTCATGGGTCTCATGGCGGAGCCGATCAAGATGGGCGGCAAGGAGGTCGCTCTGGACGAGATCGGCGCTTCGCTCAAGTCGCGGTCGGACAAGTTGAGCGGCAGCCAGAGTGCGCCGGACAGCCCCGTGCACATCGATCCGGTACCGACGGGGGTTGGCGTGGCGGCCGTCAAGGCCAAGTTCGACGCGGCCGTTTCTCCGGAGCCCGCCTTGCCGAACGTCGCGCCCGCGCTTGCCGGCAGCCTGTTCAAGGTGGAGCAGGGGGGGCGCGAAGTCTGGTACCACGAGCCATCGTTCACTCCGGTGGTGATCGAGTCGCCGGTCATCCAATCCGAGGGAGCCGTCACGGCCGCTGCGGAGAAGTCCGATGCCAAGCTCGCGGCAGCGCTTGATGCGCGTCCTGGCTGGACCAAGGGCGACCGGAACGTCATCTGGACGACGCCTGCCGCGACCGTGAATCTCAAGGCCATCCGCGAGGAACTGAATCGCGTGGACGCTTCCCGCAAGCCCGCGGAGC
>CAZEJZ010000488.1:0-2876 GCA_964512415.1 uncultured Opitutaceae bacterium | reverse complement strand
CGCAGGGTGCGCCCGGACGGGCTCTGCAGGAACGAGTACAAGGAGCGAACCACGGGCGGGACGGGGAACGCAGGATGCAGCGCGGCGAGGCCCGCCGGCAATGGTTAATCTTGCGGCGCGGGCTGGGGGGTGGACATCGTGGCCTCGTGCAGACGGAGGAATACCTGCGGTTGGCCGACGTGGAGGATCGTCATTGGTACTTCCGGTCCCTGCATGCGCATGCGCGTCGCGAGCTTCTGGCGCGGCACGCGGCGGATTCCCCGGTGGACGTGCTCGATGCGGGCTGTGGCACCGGAGGATTCATCGGACGGCTGATGCCGACCCTGCCGCGGTGGCGTTGGTCCGGACTCGATTTCATGCCGCTGGCCTGTCGTCTCGCGCAGCAACGGTTGCCGGCCGCGCTGATTCGCGAGGGCTCGGTCACCGCGCTTCCTTTCCCGGCGGAGGGCTTTGATGCGGTCACCCTCTTGGATGTCATCTCCCAGGTGTCGTATCCGGACGAGGCGCAGCGCGCATTTTCCGAGTGCAGCCGCGTGCTCCGGCCCGGCGGAACGCTGGTGCTGAACGTGGCGGCGTATCGCTGGCTATGGTCATACCATGATGACGCTTGCCACACGCGACATCGCTTCGCGGCGGGCGAGTTGCGGCAACTGGCGCGCGAGGCGGGGTTCGACGTGAGACGCCTGACCCACTGGAATGCGCTGACCTTTCCGCTGGTGGTGGCGAGGAGAAAACTCTTCGCGCGATCGGAGGGGAGTGACGTCCGGGCCGCGCCCTCGGTGGTGGACCGGGCGATGGACGGCGTGATGTCGCTTGAGCATGCGTGGTTGAGGCGGGGAGGGCGTTGGGCGTGGGGATCGTCCCTGCTGTTGGTTGCGACGCGGCGCTGAGGCAGAGCGGCGGAAGTTTCCGCTTTCATCGGGGCTTAAGCTGCGGCACCGTGCCTCTGGACCCCTCCCATGGTTTTCTTTGCGGCCGCCTTCGCGCTCGTTGTCAGCGTATGCTTCTGGGGCCTCGGTTTCGCCTGGCTGGCGACGCCGCGGCGATGGCGGGCGCTTTGGCCACTTTTTATCGTTCCCTGCGGACTCGCGCTTCAGTCGGCCACCGTCTGGGCTGGTGCGCACACCGGCCTTGCGGGCACCAACACCTACGGTCGAATTGCGCTGATCGTTCCAGCGGCACTGCTGGCCATCGCTTGGCGGCGCCGGGGCCCGTGGAGTTGGCGGCCCTTCCTGCAACTGCGCGGAGTCGGCTTCGTGATGCTGGCGGTGGTGCTGGTCGTGGCCGGCACGATGTCTTCGGCGTCGCGTCGCCTGACGTCGTTCTCGCTGGGCAGCTGCGATGCGGCGGACTACGCCGCCGGGGCGCGGGTGTTGCGTGAGTTCGCCGCCGGTGACCGGAGCGGATTCATGGGATTGACGGAGGTTGTGCGGATCCTGTCGGTGGACAATTTCTTCGATTACTGGATTCGCCTGAATCACTTTACCCCCTCGGCGATCGCGGCGCTTAATTCGTCGATTCTGGGCTGGGAGCCCTTCGAGCTCATCTCGCTGCTTGGCGGCGTGTTTCTGGCCTTGGGAGTTCCCTTGGCGTTTCTTGTGGCGCGTTCCGCCCTCCGGGTGGGTCCGCTGGGTTCGCTGACGGTGGCGACGATCTACGGTTTTTCGCCGCTGCTCTGGTACGCGGTCGCTCACGTGGCGCTGAGCCAGTTGGTGGCGGCGGTTGCGCTCGCGCTTCTCACTTGGTGCGGCGTGGTGTTGTGGCGGGCCGGTGCGCGTTGGCGGCGTGGTCTTGAGTTGGGGGCCCTGCTGGTGGTGGCGTACACCCTTCTTTTGGGAGCCTACAACTTCATGGTGCTCCTTTGCCTCGTGCCAGCGGCGGCGTTTGCGGTGGGTTGGACGATGTGGGCGGGGTGCTACGCGCGGCTGGGTCGATGGCTCGCGTCGATGCTCGCTCCTTTGGCGGTGGCCGCCGCGCTCATGCCCGAGCGCGTCGCGGGGCTGGCGGAACGGTTCCTGTTGCTGCGCCAGTACGACTTCGGGTGGAAGATTCCCGCGCTCTCGCCGGAGGGCTGGTTGGGAATGGTGGGAGGAGTCCTGCTGCAGGGGTACGATGCGCGGATTCGGTGGGTGCTGTCCCTTGTCGTGCTGCTGATGTTCTTGGCCGCGCTGGCGGTGGCCCTGCGGAGACGGAGGGCGGACGCGTTCCTGGCGCTCTGTCTGACGGTTCCGATTCTGTCCGGCTACGTGCTCCTGCTGATGCAGGGGCGGTCCCAGGGTACGAATGCCAGTTACGATGCGTACAAGCTCCTCGCGGCGTTCTATCCCGGAGTCCTCGCGGGGCTCTGCGTCTGGCTTACTCATTTGAATTCTCGGACTCGCGCGGTCTCGTGGCTGGTCGGCGCGGGCGCGCTTGCGCTGGTCGGAGCGAACCTCGTCGGTGCGCTGCGCTTTGCGGAGCGACTCCGGAATCCGCCGTACCTGGTGGATCGAGGCTTGGTCTCGCTGCAGGCGATCGAGCAGGCCCCCGAAGTGACGTCGGTCAACCTGCGCGTGGCCGACTTCTGGTCGCGCCTTTGGGCGAACTCGTTTCTCCTGCGCAAACCGCACTACTTTCCGTCGCATACGTATGAGGGACGGTTGAACACGGAGTTGCGTGGAGAATGGGATCTGCTCGATGGCGTGATTGCGGTGGTTCTTCCGGAACCGGCCGCGCCGGTAAGTTTGCAGCGACCGTATTCGCTCGTGTGGACTCGGAGTCCGCACTTCATCACCGCTCAATTCGGCGAGGGCTGGTACGAGCGCGAGCAGATTCCCCGTGCCAACGCGCGCTGGCGCTGGACCAAGGGAGATGCCGAGATCGTCCTCGATAATCCC
>CAZEJZ010000487.1:0-2878 GCA_964512415.1 uncultured Opitutaceae bacterium | reverse complement strand
GGCGCTGGCGGCGCTGGCCCTGGCACGGGCGGCGGCGGTACGGGCGCTGGCGCGGGCGGCGGCGGTACGGGCGGCGGCGCGGACACGCCTCCCCCTCCGCGTGCACGACCCGTGGACGTCCTGATCGTCGGGATCCCCGTTATGGGCCTCGTCTCGATCTCTGTGGACGATCAGGTGATCGAGGCGCGATATGAGACCCAAACTGTGGTCGAGGGCGTGCGCCTCGCGGGCTCCAGCCCCGCGAACTACAACCCGTCCACGCGCATCGCGCGCTTCAATGTGCTCTTCGACGGTACGCCGAAGACCATCCGCGTCACCCTCGCGGAGATCGGTCCACGGGACACGCGGAGCAGGCCCCGCGAAGAGGTGGACGCACAGACCTCCACCCTCGACGAGTCCAGCGTGCGTCGAGTTGGGAATCAAGCCTCCGCGCAGTTCGCGTGGCGCACCGAGCGGCTCATCACACCGGCGACGCCTGAGCCGTTGCCGCCGCAGATTCGCCCGGTTACCCCGGCGGAAGTTCCCGCGAAGAAGACCTCGCCGGTGCTACTTGTTGGCGCTGCCGCAGTGATCGGCGCGGGTGCGTACTTCCTCCTGCGCTCTCCGCGACCGAACCCCGCGAAGCGATCCCGCCGGCGGCGCCATCGGTGAGGCGGAATCGACGTCGCGTAGGTTGCGCGAAACAACGTAATCCCAGCAAGGTGTGACCGTGGCGATCATCGTAAGCCCCGCTCGGGGCATTCAGGCAAAGATGGACGCGAAGGACGACGCGAAGAAGGGCGTGAGCGATCCGCCGCCGCCGCCGATGCCGCCGCCGGTCATGCCGAACCCGTTCCGGCCCGAGGCGAGACCGACGTATTTCTCGCCCTCGATGCGCTCGCCCGTCTTCTCTTCGACGGCAGCGCGTCCCGGCGCGATCTCGATCGAGGCGCAGTACGCCAACCAGGTGCCCCTGGAACGTCAAGGCGCGGTGTCACTGACCGACAACGAACTGGTCTACGCGACGGCCGACTACGGCCTACGCGGGGCGCTCCCGCTCTCCTACGGGGCACGCGAGCGTGTGCCGTCGCGCCTGCGGCAGGCCCGAGGCCCGGTCGAGGACGTGTGGGCGCGCTACGCGGAAGCACCCGCCGACTACCTCCTCTTCGACGATAACTCACCGCAGACCTGGGCGGCGCTGCCCATCCATGAGCGAGCTCGATGGATTCTGGGATTCCGCATGGGATCATCGCCCGATCCCGGTACGCCGCCCAGTCTGGCGCCACTCGACTACCTCGATTTCGACGGCAACACGCAAGACTCCTGGAACCAACTGCCCGACATCGCGAAGTTGCGCTGGATTGCACGCCTGCGCGTCGGTGGACAGCCGTTGCCCGACCCGGCCGCACCCGCACCCGCACCCGCACTCGCACCCGCACCCGCACCCGAGAGGCTCTCAAATACCGCGATTCAACGTCCTTCGCCCCCGGCCAGGCCGTGGACCTCAGACCCGCAGAAGATTGCAATCGTGGCCGGTGTCGGCGCGGTCGTGGTCCTCGGGGCCTTCCTCCTGCTGCGCTCGCGCAACGAGCGCCCCTCGCCCCCGCGAGGCCGCGCTCGATGACTGACCTCTACCGGCGCATTCACGGCGAGAGCCCGACGCGCGGCAACGACGCGAAGGTGAAGCTCCGCGCGCCGGTGGCCGTGACCGGAATGGGGCCTCTGCTTTCGCTTGAGGTCGAACGCCAGCCCGATGGTCGCGTGGAGCAGTGGCACTTCCAGAAGCCCTACCCGCGCCTCGGATTTGAGGCGCTCACGCCCACGGCCCGAGGGCGCTCCCAACTCTGGATCCTGGGGGGCGACTACTCCCTCGAGGAGGGTCGGTTTCGGGCGAAGAGCCGGATGCGCGCTCGCGCCCTCGACCTCTCACGCGAAGTCGCGAAACGCCCCGCAATCGTCGAGCGGTTCCGCAAGACGCACGGCGGCAGGAACCCGACCGAGGCCCTGGTAGCCTCGATCACAATCCCGAAGACGCTTGTGCCCGTGGGGAACCTTTACGCGGTGGTCTATGACGCCGACAAGGGCGACGGCGTCTACCCCTACCGCCATCCCTTTGAACCCGAAGCGCAGCCGCTGGTCTGCGTGGATTCGACAGGGTCACAGTTGTTCGTTGTCGGCGGCGCATATACGGTGACTCCGCACGGCATCGAGGACGCCGAGGACTAAACGTGCCCGACATCACCATTCTCAACGGGAAGAAGCACATGCGACGACACATGAAGCGCCGAGCGCGCAGGAACCCCGACGAATCCCTCACTTCGCAGGCCGGTTCTGCCGCGCTTGCGACGGTGATCGCCGCGCCCATTGCGGTCGCGCTCGATCGCTCGATTGCGGGCATGAAGAAGAAGGACGGCGCACTTCGCTACACGCCGAACCAGAGCGCGATGCTGCTCGCCGGCATCGGCGCGGTCGGCGGGATCGCCCTGCACGTCAACGGCTACGCGCCGCGGGCGGGCGTGGCCCTGCTCTCAGCCTGCGCCGCTGTGGCCCTCAAGCGGTCATATGACGCGCGCTCGGGCCAGCGTCCCGCCGTTACGCCCCCCGGCCAGCCGCGCGTGATCCCGCCGCCCGCCGCGACGACGACGCCCGCGCTCCCCGCGACGACGACGACGCCCGCGCTCCCCGCGACGACGACGACGCCCACGACCGCCACGACGCCTGCCGCGACGACGCCTGCCACGGTGAGCGCGCAGCAGACGCAGGCGCCCTCGACGCCCGCGACGCCGGGGCCGACCGAGACGCCCGCGGTGACGCCCTCGGGCGCGATCATCCGCCGCGCTGGCGCGGTCTACGCCTCGCAGTACGGCCAGGTCTCGCGCACCGGCGCCGCGCTGGAGGC
>CAZEJZ010000486.1:0-2880 GCA_964512415.1 uncultured Opitutaceae bacterium | reverse complement strand
CCGCACAATAAACATTATGTTTATTCAAAAGTGCCCGGGAATGCTGCTCTAAGGAACCGAGAAGTCGGCAAACGGATCCCGATACCCCCACTCACGCGCCAAGGCTTCGATCTCCGCCGCCCTCGGCACACTCGCCGAGCATGTCGGATCGCGCAGGCAGGCCGCAGCAGCGCCAACCCCGAGACGGAGATTCCAAGCAAAGTCCCGCGCGTCGTGCCATCCGAACAACACCCCGGCGGCGAAGGCATCACCGGCGCCCGCCGCGCCCCGGATCGCGTTCCGCGGCAACTTTAAGCTACCCTGCCAAACGATCTCACCCGCGGCGCTGCAGGCGCAGGCGCCCTCCGGAAAGTGCAACACCACCCAGGCGCGAACCCCCAGCTGAATCAGCCGCCGCGCTGCGGTTTCGGTCGCCGTCCGGTCCAGGCGCTCGCCCTTCCGCAGGGCGATCCCCGTGATTTTCTCCGCCTCGAAATCGTTGGCGAAGAAGACGTCAACCTGCGGCAGCACGGGCGTGACGACCGATGCGAAGCGGTCACTGCTCTCGCTCACACAGTCCAGCGAGGTCGTCAGGCCGGCCGCGTGGGCCGCCGCGAAGACGCGCTGCATGCCGGGCACGCCGTCGATCAGGCCGTCGAGGCGATCAAGCAGCAGCGCGTAACCCAGATGGAAGTGTTTCGCCCGGGTCGTCGAGAAGTCGAAGTGCTCCGGACCCAGCAGCGCATTGGCTCCGCGCTGGTGAAAGAAGCTGCGGCGCCCCGTGCTCTGTACGCTCATCACGTCCGTGTAGCTGGTCGCTGCCATCCGGGTGCTCTGCAGCGCATCGGTCTTGATGCCAAGGGCGGTGCACTCGGCGCGGATCAGCCGCCCGTCCGCGTCGTCGCCCACCAACCCGACCGCCTCGAGCGGGAAATCCGCGCCCATCTTCGCCAAGTCGACCAGGATGTTGTACGGCGAGCCCCCGTTGGCATCCGTCTGGTCGAGGATGTTGGCCAGCGTATCCTGCTGCGGCCACGCGTCGATGATCTTGACGTGGTCGACGATCCAGTTGCCGCCGGCGATGACGCCGGAGCGTCCGGCCTTTTCCTGCAGAGCGGTCATAACGCCACTTCTGCGATCGTGATGCAGCGGCGTTCCGCCACCGACTTGAGCGCGGCGGTCCAAAGCTCGTGCTGCGCGACGGCCTCGTCCGGGGTGGCGCAGCCGACACGGGATCCGAGGGTCCCCTTTCGCTCGGCGAAGAACGCGGCCCACATCTGCTGGAGGATGTCGGGAAAACCGGGCTCGAAGATTCCGCCGGTGATCGTCTTGAAGGGCGTCCCGAATCCGAGGTCGGTGCGCAGCCAGAGTTGGTCACTACCCCGTTGGAAGGTCCAAAACGTCTTCGGCTCCTTCGTGCTGAAGCGCACACCGCCGTCGGTCCCGAGCAGTTCGAAGATCCACGTGTTGGTCTCACCGGGAGCGAGGCGCTTCATTTCGAGACAGAGCGGCACGCTCTCGCCCTGAATCGTGGCCGTGGCCCGCACGGTGGCGTTGTCCCAGGTATCGCTCGCGGTCATGCCGCCCTTCCCGTCCGGCCGCTGAGTGTACACTCGCTGGAGCGTTGCAAAGACGTTGTCCGGTTTCCAGCCGAGGCGCAGCGGGAGGTGCGCGACGTGCATGCCGAGATCGTTCATGACCCCGGCCTCGCCGCAGAAACGCGACTGGCGCTTCCAGTTGATCGGCTTGTTCGGATCGAGATCGCTCGAGTGCAGAAACGCGCAGCGGGCCTCGATCGGCCGCCCGAGCCGCCCCTCCCGCGCGTAGTTGAGCGCCCGCAGCGCGCCCGGCAGGAAGGGAAACTCGGAGGAGATCCGGACAAACCGCCCCAAGCGCGCCGCCTCGTCGCGCACGCGACGCGCGCTCGACAAATCGATTCCGAATGGTTTCTCCGCCAGAAGATCCTTCCCGGCCCTCAGGACCTCCAGGTAAAGGCTTTCGTGCAGGTGATGCGGCACCGCCACATAGACGACGTCGATGTCCGCATGCCGCAGCAGTTGCGCGGTGTCGGTCTCGAAGTAGCGGACACCCGGAACCCCCCGGAACCACTTGAGGGCCTCCGGGTTAACATCACAGACGCCGACCAGCTCTGGCCGGACGTCGGAGTCGAGCAGGGAGAACCAGCGACCAAAGGCACTGGCCACCTCGCGGCCCATGAGGCCGGCGCCAATCACGGCGACGCGCACGGTCGCGGACTCCGAGGCGTTCATCGCAGATGCTCCATGGCCTGCGCGGCCGTTTTGCCGTCGTGCACCACCGCCATGAGGGCTCGGGTGATCGCCGCGGGACGCGGATGCTGGATGATATTGCGGCCGTAGACGATGCCCGCGGCCCCCTGCTTCAGGATGGCTTCGGTGCGCGCGAGGATTTCCGCCTCGGGCGCCTTGCTGCCACCGCGGACCAAGACCGGCACGCCGCCGGCGGTCTGGATCACCTGGTGGTAGACGGACACGTCATCCGTCGGATCCGCCTTGATCACGTCCGCCCCCAACTCCGCCGCTTGGCGCACCAGCGGAATGATCTTCTTGGGATCCCCATCGACCATGTAGCCGCCGGCCTTCTCATTCGGCTGAAAAACCAGAGGTTCGATCATCAGCGGCATGCCGAACGCATCGCAGGCGGGCTTGAGGCGAAGGATGTTCTGGATGCACTGGTCCGTGACCGTCGGCGCTCCCGGGATGCGGAACAGGTTGACCACGACACAGGCGGCATCGACGCGCAGCGCCTGCGTGACCGGCTCCTCGATCATGCGGGAGAAGAGCACGTCCGGAAGCTGGGTGCCGTAGACGTTGGCGACGTCGGTCCGCAGGACGAGCGCCGGCTTTGGCCGGACGGGCAGCG
>CAZEJZ010000485.1:0-2882 GCA_964512415.1 uncultured Opitutaceae bacterium | reverse complement strand
CCGGATCGGGATCGTCACGCTGGCTGAGGCTTCGCGCGCAAGCGCGAAGCGTGGGGGCTTCGCGGCGCAGCCACGAGAGGTCCCCCGTATGGAGCGCGTACGTCACGGCGCAGCAGATCCAGTTGACCAGTTGCTCCATCGCCATGTGGGAAAAGCAGCCGTGAAGATCGCGGCACTCGTAACTGGAGCGACCCGTTGGCGTAAAGTGGTTGCTCACGCCCATGTCGTGGGTGAAGGAGATGCCCCCGCTGGCGCGCTGGCCATCTGGGCGATGGAGCGTGTCGCGGTAGGCGTAGCGCTGGCGGAAGAGCACGAGCGTATCGCGCACCGCCCACGGGAACCAGGCCAGTTCGAAGAACAGGTGGTCCACCGTGAGATCGAAGGTGTTCAGCATGCGGTATTCGCCCTCGTTCACGATCCAGAGCGGACGGCCGGACCGGCGCAGGAGTTCGGTGCTGCCGAAGTAGCTGTGCGTGGCTTGGGCGACGAGCCAGCGTTGGTCAGCCGAGAGGGACGAACGGGCCAGGACGGCGTCGCGTCGGGCGGCGACGCGGAGACGGCTGGCTTGCGTGGCGAGGCCGTGCCGCAGCACGTCCTCCAGATCGCGGAAAAGCGAGGTGTAGTGAAACCGCGTCTCGAGCCCGGAGGTCACCGGACCGGCTTGGTAGAAGGCGAGGACAAGTGGGAAGCGTCGGCGCACACCCGCTGGGACGTGGAAGACGATGGCATTCTCGGGTCCGAGCAGGTGGAGCCCCCGGTGGTCGCGGAACTTTGGGTCCTCGAATGCGAAGGCTTCGCGTGGCTCGACATCCGGTCCCGGCCGGGTCGCGTAGCCGAAGAGGTGAGTGTGGGCGAAGCCGAGAAGGTCCGCAGCGGTTTCCGCGACGGGGCGCCACGGGTGGTGGGCGTCGCCGATCCCGAAGACCAATTCGACGGGCGCGGGGCCGGCCCGGTTGTCGAACTCGATCCAGCCGAAGACGCACGGCGCAAAGGCGGCCCGCTGCGCCGCCCGCGGCCCCCGGGCGGGATCGGGAGCGTGGTCCCACGGGGTCGCGAGACCGAAGGTGAATGCGCCGCTTTTCCAGATGTCGGAGGCCCAACCCAGTTCCCGCGTGAACTCCTCCGCGCGGAGGGCGCGACGCGACGGCGCGACGTTGGCGCCGGCTTCGCCGGTGAACGCTTCGGCACCCCGCTGGGGACCCGCGTCGAAGAACGGTAGCAGGCGCCACGTGGGTTCGTCGGACGGACGGTAACCGATGAAGACGTTCTGTTGCGCCGGCCCCGCCAGCGACTGTCCGAAGCCCCCGCGGGCGCCGTGGCGACCGATCGTGAAGCTCGCGAAGGCGCCGAGCGGCGCGTGCTGGGTGTGGTAGGACGTGGAGGGCGTCATGGTGGCGGCAGGTCGGACGGGCAGGGATCGTAGTGCGGGTGCGGCACGCGCGGGACCCGCATGCCGGCCGTCAGGTAGAGCCGGGGAGGGTGCGTGCAGGTCAGGCGCAATACCGGGCAGACCGCGTCTGGCGCGACCTCCGGAGCGCCACGGATGACGAGGCGGCGCCCGCGCTGGTGGAACTCCAGACGCTGCTCGTGGCCGAGCAGGACGACATCCCGCACGCGGGTCTCCACGCCATTGAGGATGAGTTCGGAGCCGGGCCAGCGGCTGACGTGCCAGTAAAGATGGTGTCCGCGCGCGGTGAAGGGTCCGTGGTGCGACCAATCGCTCCGGTGATCGCCCCGCACCTGCAGATCCCAGGTGAAGGCGTCGGTGGCGAAGATTGCCTCGCCGCACCGCTTGAGCCATCCGCCCACGGCGCGCAGCGTGCGCACCGCGGGGGGCGGGAGTGAGCCGTCGCCGCGCGGACCGACATTCAGCAGCAGGTTGCCGCGGCCCGCCGCGCACCGCTGGAGCAGCCCGGCCACCTCGGCGGGGGATTTCCAGTCGCGGTCGCCGGCGTGCCAGCCCCAGCTTTCGTTCAGCGAAAGGCAACCCTCCCAAGGACGCCATGGCCGTGGGCTGGAGAGATGCCCCTCGGGGGTGGCGAAATCCCCCGGCAGCCCGTTGCGTCCGTTGCAGAGGAGGTGCGGCGCGATCGCCCGCACCCGCGCGTTCATCTCCGTCGCGCGCCAGCCGGCGGCATCGAAGGGCCACCAGCCATCATACCACAGTACGTCGACGCCCGGAAACCGCCGGATGAGTTCCTCGACCCGCGCGAGGGTCCGGTCGACGAATCGGGCGCGGGTTTGCGGGCGCTCGAGGGCGGCGACCGCGTCGGGCTCATCATGCCACGAGTTCAGGCTATGATAGAGGCCGACGCGCAGGCCGCGGGCTTGGGCGGCCGCGACCACCGCGGCGACGAAGTCGCGCCCGGCCGCGGTCTTGGGCGAGCAGAAGCTGCTCAGCTCCGTGTGGTAGAGCCGGAAGCCGTCGTGGTGCATCGTGGTGAAGACCACGTACCGCTGGCCGGCGGCGCAGGCCAGATCACAGAGCTGCGCCGCATCGAAGCGCTCGCCCCGGAAGCGCTGGGCGAGCGCGGCGTAGTCGCGGCGCGGGATGCCCTCGCGGTTGCGGACCCACTCGCCACGGCCGAGCAGGCTATAGAGGCCCCAGTGCACGAAAAGACCGTAGCGCGCGGCGACGAACCAGTCGACGGACGGCGCCGTCGGTGCGGGGGGCGCGGCCATCAGCGCAAGGAGGTGAGCCGGCCGGTGCGGGCGGCGCGCGGCAGGGCTTCCACGACCCGCAGGCCGGCGAGCGTGGCGTCGCGGGCGGCGGCGGACAGGGGCGTGCCCGCGCGGACGGCCTCCGCGAACTCGCGGAACTGGTAGTCCCCGCTGAGCGCGGGAAAGACGCGCCGGTGCACCCGCGGCCGGAGCGACCGCCC
>CAZEJZ010000484.1:0-2891 GCA_964512415.1 uncultured Opitutaceae bacterium | reverse complement strand
GCATCGATCGTTTCATCCCGGTCGACATCTACATCCCGGGCTGCCCGCCGCGTCCGGAGGCCTTGCTGCACGGTTTGGTGCAACTGCAGGAGAAGATCCGCCAGCAGCCGCTCCGCGGACCCGACGCCCCGCGCCACCTGCGCTCCGACCTGCCGTGCGATGCCACCGTGCCGGAACTGGGCGCCGAGGACATCGAGCCGCCGTTCTCTCCGGAGGTCTGGAAGCCGCCCACGCTGGTGCGGCCGGACAAAGCCTGAACCGCTCGCCACCCACTCATGGAATCCCCCGAAGCCCTGCGCGATCGCCTGCTCGCCCGCTTTCCCGGGGTGTCCGTCGAGCTCGTGCCGAATGGATCGCCGAGCGGCCAGGTTTCCCTCCGCATCAGTCCCGCTGGGTTGCGCGAGGTCGCGCGGTTCCTGCGCGACGACGCCGCACTCGCCCTCGACCAGTGCTCGAACGTCACCGGGCTCGACTCTCCGGACCGCGAGGTCGTCGAAACCGTCAAGGAGTCCCAACCCGGCGCACCCGGCGGCCCGCCGGTCGTCACCGAGCGCAAGCAGACGCGCATCGAGCCGGGTCATCTGGAGGTGGTTTACCACCTGTACTCCGTCGCGCGGCGCCACGGTCCGGTGATCCTGCGCGCGCGCACCGGCAACCGGACCGACGCCGTCACGCTCCCGTCGCTCACGCCGGTCTGGCGCAGCTGCGAGTTCCAGGAGCGCGAGGTCTTCGATCTCTACGGCGTCGTCTTTGAGGGGCATCCCGACCTGCGGCGCATCCTGATGTGGGACGCCTTCGCCGGGCACCCGATGCGCAAGGACTACGTCGAGCCCGACGACTACGAGTGGGAGCCCACGCCGCACGGCGAGGTGCTGGCCAAGGCCCGCCGCCACTATCCGTCCGCCGCCGCCCCGGGAGCGGTCCAGCCGTCGCCATGATGCTCCCCGATCCCGCCGCCACCGGCCTCGCCCGCGTGCGCAAGATCGAGGGCGCGGCTCTCGGTCTGCGCACGCCCGCCTTCGCCCCCGAGGAGGGCACGGGCGACCTGCTCGAGGTCTCCCTCGGACCGCACCATCCATCCACCCACGGCGTGTTCCGCATGGATGTCGTCCTCGATGGCGAGCGGATCGTGCGCCTGAAGCCGGTCTTCGGCTATCTCCACCGCAACCACGAGAAGCTGGGCGAGGGCACGAGCTACCTTGGTTCCATGCCGTACACCGACCGGCTGGATTACCTGAACTCGATGACCAACAACTGGGCCTACGCCATCGCCGTGGAAAAGCTGGCGGGCATCCCGGTCACCGAGCGCGCCGAATACGTGCGCGTCATCCTCGCCGAGCTCAGCCGCCTGCTCAACCACACCTGCCTCGCCGGCTTCCTCATGCAGGACTGCGGCTGCAGTGGCACGCCGCTGATGTACGCCTTCCGCGAGCGCGAGAAGATCCTCGATCTGTTCGAGTCGCTCAGCGGCTCCCGCATGATGTGCAACTTCCAGCGGTTCGGCGGCTGCCGCGTGGATCCGTCCGCCGAATGGCTCGCCGCCACCCGCAAGCTCGTCGATGGGTACGGTGCGTTCCTCGACGAGTTTGAGGCGCTGCTTTCGGGCAACGAGATCGTCATGGCCCGCACCCAGGGAGTCGGCCGCCTGCCCGCCGCGCTCGCGGTCAACGCCGGCGTCACCGGCCCGATGCTGCGGGCGAGCGGCGTGGGGCACGATCTCCGGAAGGTGGACGGCTACGGAGTGTATCCGAGGTTCAACTTCCGGGTCCCCATCGGCCGCGACGGCGACGTCTACGACCGCTACATGGTGCGCATGCTCGAGATGCGCGAGTCGATCTCGATCCTCGACCAGGCGTTGCGCGGCCTGCCGGGCGGTCCGATCCTCGATCCGAAGGCCAAGCAGCGCGGGCTCCGGCCCAAGGCGGGCGAGGCCTACGGACGCATCGAGGGCCCCAAGGGCGAGATCGGATTCTTCCTCGTGAGCGACGGCACGGGCAATCCCTCCCGCTACCGCGTGCGCGCGCCGTCCTTCGTCAACCTCACCATCCTCGAGGACCTCTGCCTCGGGCATTCCGTCGCGGATGCCGTCATCATCCTCGGGAGCATCGACATCGTGCTCGGCGAGGTCGACCGCTGACCCGCACCCCCTCCCACCCATGCTCGGAAAAGGACTCCTCCAGGGACTCGCGGTCACGGCGAAGAATCTCGTCGGGAGCTATCACGACCCCGCGCGCTACGTCACCCAGGAATACCCCGAGGTGCAGCCGAAGCTGCCCGAGGCCTACCGCAACTTCCCGTTCCTGGTCTCGGAGACCGCGGACGACCCGATGGGCACGCTGCGCTGCGTGGCCTGCCAGATCTGCGAGAAGGAGTGCCCGCCGCAGTGCATCTACATCGAGAAGAGCAAGGATAAGAAGCCCGATGCGACCGGCAAGCCGCAGATCTACCCCGCCGTCTTCGCGATCGATACTGCGGTCTGCATGAGCTGCCAGATCTGCGTGGAGGTGTGTCCGTTCGACGCGATCAAGATGGACCAGGACTTCGCGATCGCGGCGACGGATCGTTTCGGCGGTCTGCTCCTCAACCGCGAGCAGCTCGCGAAGCCGAACGCGTACTACCACCAGATTCACCCGACCGAGGCCGCGGCCGTTGACGCGCTGCTGCTCGCTGCGCGCAAAGCCGCCGAGGAAAAAGCCAAGGCTGCCGCCGCTGCCAAAGCCGCTGCCGCCGCCAAGGCCGCCGCCCCGAAGCCTGCCCCCGCAGCTCCCGCCCAACCCGCCCCGCAACCGCCCGCCGCGCCCAGCGCGGAGGCCCCGAAGCCGCCTCCGCCTGCCGCATGAGCGTCGCGTTGATCGCCACGGCCCCCGCGGGCTCCTTCCTCGAACGCCTGC
>CAZEJZ010000483.1:0-2893 GCA_964512415.1 uncultured Opitutaceae bacterium | reverse complement strand
CTGATCACCGGCGAGAGCGGCACCGGCAAGGAGTTGGTGGCCCGTTCAATTTGGAAGCACAGCCATCGCTCGTCCAAGCCGTTCATCGCCGTGAATTGCGCCGCGATCCCGGAGAACCTGATCGAGAGCGAACTCTTCGGCCATGAGAAGGGTTCCTTTACTGGCGCGACCGGGCAGCGGCTGGGGAAGTTCGAGCTGTGCGACGGTGGCACCATCTTCCTCGACGAGATCGGCGACATGGCGTTGGCGACGCAGACCAAGATCCTGCGCGTGCTGCAGCAGGGCGAGATCCAGCGCGTCGGCGGCACGGAGACCTTGCGCGTGGATGTACGCATTCTCGCCGCGACCAACAAAGATCTCGAGGCGATGGTGCGGGCCAAGCTCTTCCGGGAGGACCTTTATTATCGGCTGAACGTCGTGCGCATCCGCATGCCGGCCTTGCGTGAGCGCGACGGAGATATCCCGCAAATCGTCGATTTCTGCCTCCAGAATCTCGTCAAGCAGCGCAAGGTGCGTGCGAGCAAGGTGTCGCCGGAGGCCATGAGTGTTCTCATCCGTTACGGATGGCCCGGGAACGTGCGCGAGCTCGAAAACGTGATCTACCGCAGCGCCGTCATTGCGCAGGGCGACACGATCCTGCTCAAGGACCTGCCGTTGGAGATCCGCGATTCGGTCGGTGCGACGCTGCCGGTGGAGGGCGGCGCTGCGGTCGCGCCGACCGAGGGAACGACGGTCGGCGGGAGTTCACCGGTCCTGACCCTGTCGGAGGCGTTGGACTGGGTTCACCGCGAGCTTGCGGCGGGGCCCGAACCCATCCTGGAGCGCTTGGAGCGCGAAATGGCGTCGCGGGTCCTGAAGGCAGAGTCTGGGAACCAGCTTCGGGCGGCGGAAAAACTGGGGATCACCCGGGCGACGCTGCGCAAGCGCATCGACGAATGGGGCCTCAAGATTCCCTGAGGCGTCATCCGTCACCGCGGGTCAGCGGCGGAATCCGGTGGGATTTCGCGTATGCCAGCGCCACGCCGTTTCGATGATCGGTTCGATCCGACCAAAGCGAGGCGTCCATCCCAGCTCCCTTCGGGCAAGCGAGGCATCTGCGTAGAGTGCCGGCGGATCCCCTTCGCGGCGGGGGGCAAGCGTGTGGGGCACCGGGCGCCCAGCGAGGGCTCCGATGGCGTGCAAGACCTCCAAGACCGAGGTGGGCCGGCCGGTCCCCAGATCGTAGAAGAGACCGGTGCCGGCGCGATCGAGGAGGGGCAGCGCGGCGAGGTGGGCGCGACACAGGTCGTCCACATGGACGTAATCCCGGAGGCACGTGCCGTCTGGCGTGGGATAGTCCGTGCCGAAGACTTGCAGTGGAACGTTGCGGCCGAGCACGGCACCGATCGCCAGCGGGATCAGGTGCGTCTCCGGCGTGTGATCTTCGCCAAGGCTGCCGTCCTCTGCGGCACCGGCTGCGTTGAAATATCGGAAGCAGGCAAACCGCAGGTCGTGCGCTGCCTGCAGGGACCGCAGCGCGGTCTCGACGTCAAACTTCGTCCGACCATACGGATTGATCGGATTCTGGGGCGTCGACTCGAGGATCGGCATGGTCGCCGGAATTCCATAAGTCGCGCACGTGCTTGAGAATACAATGCGACGAACGTCCGCCGCGATCATCGCGCGCAGGAGATGGAGCGTGGCGACGACGTTGTTGAAGTAGTATTTGAGCGGATCACCGACCGACTCACCGACGTAGGCAAAGGCGGCGAAGTGCATGACGACATCGATGCGCTCGTTTTGCAGGATCGCTCGGACGGCTGGTTCATCTGCCAGATCCACCTGATGGAAAGCAACGTCGGGAGCGAGCGCCTCGCGGTGCCCGAACACCAGGGAGTCGACCACGACGGGCCGGTGTCCGGCGGCGCGAAGCTGGCGGACACAGTGGCTGCCGATGTACCCGGCACCGCCGGCGACGAGAACGTTCATGGAAATTTCGAAACCGACTGGCGAGGCTTGTATTGCGCAAAAGGGACGGTTGGCTAGCCGTTTTACGTACCGTCTTCGATGAGTCTTCCTCGTATCGTCATCACCGGCGTCGGCTTAACTGCGCCGAACGGCAACAGTCTTGCGGAGTACCGCGGCAACCTCCTTGCGGGGGTGGCGCGCATTTCGCGGACTGAGATCCGCTACATGGGGCCGTTGCTGGCGGGGGTGTGCAACTTCGATCCGCTGCGCTATCAGAAGAAGAAGGAGTTGAGGGTGGGCACGCGGGCGGGATCGATCGGCATCTACTGCGCCCGCGAAGCACTCGCCGATGCCGGACTTACCGCGGAGCAACTGGTGAAGGATCGCACGGGGGTTTTCGTGGGCATCACGGAGCACGGGAACGTCGAGACGGAGAATGAGATCTACGCGATTTCGAAGTTCGGATACGACACCAAGTTCTGGTCCCATTATCACAACCCCCGGACCGTGGCCAACAACCCGGCCGGCGAGATCTCGCTGAGCCTCGGCACGACGGGTCCGGCGTACACGATCGGTGCGGCTTGCGCCGCCGGCAACATGGGACTGATCCACGCTGCTCAACTGCTGCGTCTGGGCGAGGTCGACTTCGCGGTGTGCGGTGGAGTCAGCGAGAGCATCCACACCTTCGGCATCTACGCCGGCTTCAAGTCGCAAAACGCCCTCGCTCACCACGAGAATCCGAATCGCGCGTCGCGTCCCTTCGACAAGGGACGCAACGGGATCGTGATCTCCGAGGGTGGCGCCCTCTACACGCTCGAGCGGCTTGATGATGCCCTTCGTCGTGGCGCGAAGATCTACGCCGAGATCGCGGGATATTGCGTCAATAGCGACGCGTCCGACTACGTGCTGCCGAACCCCACCCGTCAGGCCGAGTGCGTGCGAACGG
>CAZEJZ010000482.1:0-2894 GCA_964512415.1 uncultured Opitutaceae bacterium | reverse complement strand
ACACCCTCGCCAACGTGCAGTCCCTGATGAGCAGCGACCCCGCCGCAGCCCGGGATCTCCTCACGCAACTCAACGCCCACCTCCGCGCCGGCCTCCAGCACAGCCGCGCATCCCAGACCACGCTCGCGGAGGAGTTCCGGCTGCTGGAATCCTACTTGAAGATCCAAGCGCACCGCATGGGACCGCGCTTCCGCTGGCAACTCGATCTCCCCGCCGAACTGCGGGACCTTCCCTTCCCCCCCATGCTCATCCAGCCCCTGGTCGAGAACGCGGTTCGTCACGGAATCGAGCCGAAGGTCGGGAATGGCAAGGTGACGCTGACCGCACGACGCCAGCCAGGCGGACTCACGCTCACCGTCACCGACGACGGCCTCGGCATCCAACCGTCCTCCACGGGCGGCGGCTTCGGTCTCGCGAACATCCGCGAACGGCTGCAGCTGCTGTTCGGACCCGCAGCCCGCCTCGATCTCAAGGAAAACAACGGCCCTGGGCTGACCGCCGAACTATGGATACCTCAAAACGACCCCGCGCTCTGATCGCGGATGACGAGCCGGCGCTCGCCGCCGATCTCGCCGTCCGCCTCGGTCGGCGCTGGCCGGAACTGGAAATCGCCGCCGTCGTCCACCAAGGCCCCGCCGCCGTCGAGGCCCTCAGCCGTCTCGAGCCGGAAATCGCCTTCCTCGACATCCGCATGCCCGGCCTGACGGGGCTCGAGGTCGCCGCGAAGGTCTCCGTGCCGCACCTGGTGTTCGTCACGGCCTACGACGACTACGCCGTCGCCGCCTTCGAAGCCGCAGCAGCGGACTACCTGCTCAAACCGGTCACCGACGATCGCCTCGAGCAGACGATCAGCCGGCTCCAGTCGCGCCTCGCGTCCGGAACCACCGCGCCCGAGACCGAAGACCTGCTGCGGCGGCTGCTCGTCTCCAACACCCCAAGGCTCGAGTTCGTCCGCGCCAGCGTGGGATCCGAGACGCACCTGGTCGAGGTCGCCAGCGTGCTCTACTTTCGCGCGGATGAACGCTACACGGCGGTGCAGACGGTGAACCGCGAGTACCTGATTCGCACTCCGCTCAAGGACCTCCTCAAGCAACTCCCTCCGGAGCACTTCTGGCAGATCCATCGCAACACCATCGTCAACCTCCGCGCCGTGCAGAGCGCGCGACGCGACTTCGCGGGGCGCGTCACGCTGCAACTGCGGGGTCGCACGGAAGCGCTCCCCGTGAGCCGGGCCTTCGCCCATCGCTTCCAGCAGATGTGAGACGCCCCGTCGCGGTGCGTGCGGCGGGTCAGTTCCACGACGAGAGCCAGCCTGCGCAGATCGCGGCCGGCGACACGGTCCGACGCGCCGCGACCTTCACCCACGAATCGCCAATGCCATGGCTGAACCCTGAGCCTGGGCTCCTTTGCGCCTCAGCGATCCACGCGGGCTCCGGCACGTCGGCGAAACGAGCGCCGAGCGAGACGCCTACTTGGCGTGCGACCCGTCGCAGTGACCCTGCGGGTTCTTGGTCTTGCCGCAGCCGCACTTCTTCGGCTGCGGTGCCGGCGCCGGCGTCGCATGCGAGCCGTCGCAATGGCCCTGCGCGTTCTTCGTCCGTCCACACCCACACTTTTTCGCTTCCATGAAAAAGAGCTTACCGGTGCGTCGCTCCGGCGCAACCCGGAAGCTTGCCCTCTGCTCGCCCGCCCGACGGACGCTCTGCGGCGCGCGGGAGGTGCCCGATGGACAAAAAAAAGAGGCGGCCTGACGCACTCCGGCGTCCTGCCGCCTCCATCCATCGCTCGAGGGCGATCTCGTCCGGAGAGCCTAGGTGACCTTGATCTCGATCGGCTTCGGCGCCGCCTTGATGTCCTTCGGCAGGTGCACAACGAGGAGTCCCTCCTTGAACTCCGCCGACACCTGTTCGGTGACGACCGCGTCCGGCAGCGTGAAGCAGCGCATGAAGCTGCCGTACTCACGCTCGATGCGGTGGTACTTCTTGTCCTTCTCCTCCTTCTCCTGCTTCCGCTCGCCCGCGATGGTGAGGACACCGTCCTCGACGGTGACCTTCACGTCGTCCTTTTTCATCTCGGGCAGTTCCGCCTTCACGAGGATTTCCTTGTCGTCCTCGGTGATGTCCACTTTCGGGGTCCATGCCGAAACGGCCAACGTCTCACCCTTGCCGTTCCCGCTCAGCGGGTCGGAGCTCCAGAGTGAGGCGAGCCGGTGCTGCACCTGTTCCATCTCCTTCCACGGATTCCATCGACTGATCTGCGTATTCATGGCGTTGTTCTCCTGGGTTGCTGCACTTTGTTTTCCGCCCTCCCGCGCGTCCGTGGGGGCGACGCGGGAGAGCGGATCGAAAGACTGAACGCCCGGCGACGCGTGCGGCGACGCCCGACTCGCGCCTAGCGGCTGCGCGTCGGCAAATCGGGCCGCATGGTCGGGCGGTCGCTTCGCGCCCGCACGCGTTGCATGGCACCGGAGGCGGCGACACCGGGCCGGGCATCGTTGGCGGGTCGCGCCAGATTCGGCTTACGGGCCTGCTTGGCCGAGTTCTTCTTGGCGGCTTTCGGATCTTGCGGTGGGGTCTTCTTTTTCATGGCGGGACTCTACGTGTTGGGATCTGACGTTTCTGGTTCCGGTAGGTACGTATCCACTCTACTCCCAATTATCAATGCCGCTGCGCATTGGCTGGGAATTCCTGCTCACTTTCGTGTCTTTGCGCAGCAAGACGTGCCGCGGATCGGACAAGAAACGCGAGGCGACCTGCCCCGGATTGTGTCATGATGACGGCATGATCACTCCCCACACGACGCCTGAAGCCACCCTCGGTGAAACCGCCCCCGACCCGCGTTGGAGCTGGCACTTTCGCACCCTGAAGCGGCTGCGCGAGCAACTGCTGCGGGCT
>CAZEJZ010000481.1:0-2919 GCA_964512415.1 uncultured Opitutaceae bacterium | reverse complement strand
AGCGCCGCGGACTCGACCCGGTCTTCGATGGGCGTCGGGCGGAGGCTCTCCTTGAGCCGGCGGAGCTGGCTGGGATTCGGATCAGCGCCGCGCTGGAGTCGGCTGCCCTCACCGCGGCCGTGCGGCAGTGCGAGGCGACCCTGCGGCACCGCGTGCTGGAACTCACCGGCGCGCCGCCGCCGTGGCCGGAGCTCATGCCTCCCGGCGGCGGTGCTGCCGCCGTTTAGGCGTGTTCGGACGGTACTGCGTCGGTGCCGGCGTACGCTGCAGCAACCGCGGCCTCGAGACGATTGATCTCCTCGTCCGTGAGTTTCTCGAACGCTCTGTGCCCGCGCTTGGCCTTGGACAGGTGGCCTTGGTTTTGCAGGCAGAGGCGCACCAAGAGATTGGCCGTGGTCTCGGGGAGATCGATGATCTCGCGCATGGCCGAGCGGGCGGCGTCGTACGCGTGGAGGAAGCGTAATTCCGAAGGAACTTCGCGTTCGATGGTTTCCGCGAGGAATCCATGCAGGGCGACGGCCACGGCCGTGAGGTCCATGTATCGGAAGTGCTCGATGGTGTCGTTGGTGACGGTCATGCGTAGGTCTCCGTCGAGTTCGTAGTCGGAGCGGGCCTTGAGCGGGACGGAGAAAAGTTCGAAGGAGGCGTCGTAGTCGGCTGGACGGTTCAGAAGCACTGCTGAAATCGGAAGAAGCACCCCGGGCGGACCGAAGCGGCGTGCAGCCAGCACATGGTGGATGAGGAAACGATGGATGCGTCCGTTACCATCCTCGAAGGGATGTAGGAAGACGAAGGCCCAGGACACCCATGCCGCAGCGGCGACGGGAGGCACATCGTCTGTCTTGCACAAGGTGCCCGCGACATTCAGCCAAGCGGCCATGAGCGAACCAATGTCCGCAGGTCTGGGTGGAACGAGGTGAACTTCCTCCACCCCGGGTGCGAGTGATTGGCCGACGTAGTTCTGAAGGGTGCGCCAGCCCTGGGCGGCGAAGCGAGGATCGACGATGGTGCGCTGAAGATTCAGTAAACCTTCCGGGGTGAGGAACTCGTCTGCTCCGGCTCGATGCAGGAGAGCCATGAAGCGCTCGGCACGCTGATGGGTGGGTGTCTCGCGCTCGATCGCGTAGGACGTGCGAGTCTCCCTGGCATAGAGGTAGCGCAGGGCACGTTGGAAAATCCCGGGCGGTACCTGGGCGACCAATTCGGCGCAGCGAGCGTGCAGGGCTGCGTCTCGATCCGGGGCCAACTCAGGCACGCGTCGAAGCACCGGCGAGAACTCCAAGGTGTGCAGAAGATTCTGCTGGATGCGCCAACGTTGGAGGCGGCGGACTGGGCCGGTGAAGTAGAGCTGTGGATCGGCCAGTGGAACGTAGTTGCCGATTCGCAGATCCGGCAGGGCAAGACGTTCGCCGGAGAACGACTCATAGAGAAAGGCGATGCGACGAGCATTGGCCCCGGTGGGGGTGGCACGCACGAAGGCCTCGACCTCGGTGCGGGGAAGACGCGGCAAGAGGGCGCGCAGGAGTTGGAGGTGCAGTCCCTCGCGCTTCAGGGCGAAATCCAGATGTTCAAATGGCCCGGCGAGCGGATAAACCGTGTGGGGATAGATCTCGCGGACACGGCCATCGGTGCGCTCCGTCATGCGCTTGCCCGGAACGGCCGCGAACGACTCGACAAAGTGGGGAATCGGGTTCAGCCCGTACTCGCGCGCCAACCATGCGTAGCCAAGGGGAGTTAGGGTGCGATCGGTGCCCATGTTTCGGATGAATCCTTGTCAAAAGAGATAACGAGTGCGCTTTTCTATTACAAACAGATTGTCTCATTTGATTCTCATTACTTCTTGGGCCTGTGTGGTGCCTCCACCGCGGGGCGCTCTGTGACTCGCCGGCGCCCCGCCGCCGTGGCCAGAGCTCCTGCCTTCCGGCACCGTGCGAGTCAGCGTCCGTCGAAGAGCCGCGCGAGGTGGGCGGCCAGCAGCTCGTCGACCAGCCTTCGTTGCTCGACGTAGAAGGCCTCGATCCGACCAAGATGCTCCCGGTAGATGAAACGCAGCGATCCGGCGCGGAGCCGGAAATTCCCGGCGTAGTCGCCCTCCAAGTGCTAGGTGTCGCCGGAGGGAGGCGCGAGCAAGGCGGCTTTGCCGCGTCGCGTGGGTTCGGGAACGAGTGCCGCAACGTACTGCCAGACCGACTCCGCCACGACGACAAGCCGCTTTCTCACCGAGAGGAGGCGGCGCGGAATTTGATCTTTCCGGCTTTCAGCGACGTGAGTGCCGCCGCGAAGTCGGGTTTGCCGGCGAGTTCGAGGGTCTCCAGCAAGGCTCCCAGCCGTTGGTCCGAAATGAGATGCGCCACCGGCTTCTCGTGGCGGGTCACCGTGACCAGTGCCCGGGACTCCGCCTCGTGGACCGCTGAGGCGGCCGCTGGCTGCAGCTCTCGGAGCGCGTATGTCGTTTTCACGCTGAAAAGCTGACAGCGTGCGCAGGGGGGGCGTCAAGGGACGGCCCCATGTCTGCCCTTCAAAGGGTAATCGTTGGAGCGGTGGGGGGCGGACTCGGCAGCGCGCGTGGTGCGCGGGTCGGAGGGCAGCCGGTGAAGGGTGGTACCGATCCGTTCCTGCCGCGGCAGACCATGCAAAGGGCGGCCCGGTCGTCATTCCCGACGCCGTCGGCCGGTCGAGGTCCGACGGATGCAGTGCGGAGGGCCCGGCCCGACGGATCGCTCCTGAGATCCCCGGAAATCCACCCCGGACTCGGAATCCGGGGGCGGTCCGCTCTGACCTGCGCTCAGCGGGCGGTGCTGAACAGCTCGGCGATCACGTCCTCGAGCGGGACGTCCTCGATCGTGATGTCGGCGACGGTGCCGGCGGTGAGAATTTCCTGGGACACGGCGACGACGTGGGTCAGCGGCACGCGCACGG
>CAZEJZ010000480.1:0-2920 GCA_964512415.1 uncultured Opitutaceae bacterium | reverse complement strand
CCCCGTCCCGACTGTAGGCTTGGACATTGTGCCCCTGATTGGTGCGGTAGACGCAGTACAGGCTGCCGTCCGCGAGCGGGACTAAGTTGTGCTCATCGGCCACGCGCCCCGCAGGGGCGGGCAAGCCGAGCTCCCCGTCGGGGAGGGTTTCCCAAGTGATCTTGTCCGGGCTCTCCTCCGTCAGGAGATTCCGGCTCACGACGATCGCTCCCGTGCCGCTGGCCATGAAGCCTTCGCCGAAGTTCCCGACCTTGGACAAGGGAAGATACACCGCACCCCGGTGCAGGACCGGCTTCGCGATGCTCCAGAAGAACTGGTGCCTGCCCCCGTAGACATTCGCGCGGTCAATCGCGAAGGCGCGGATCGGCACGGTGTATCGCTCCGCCGACCACGAGTGTCCTCCGTCGTCGGAGAACTTGAAGACCAGCTTTCCCAGGGTGTCCACGCGCTTGAGGTACCGACCGTCCTCGGCGAGGACCTCGCGCAGATTGTCAGCGTTGTAGGTGTAGAAGGCGAAGATCCGTCCCGAGGGGATGATGACGCACGTGGCCCACGACGCCTCCGGGCCGTCGGCCGGCTCCACGTCCACCATCGGCTCCCAGGTCCGACCGCGATCCCGCGAGATCGTGGAAACGATATGCTGCCCCGGCTCGCCCTCGATGCCCCGCCCGGTGGTCATGACCACCACCCACTCGCCGCGCTGATTCACCACGGCATAGGGTTGATCGCAGTAGCCCTCGGACGGGATCTCGCTGATCGCACCATCGATGCATCGCCAGTCGGTTCGTTTTTGAGACATGGGTTGGGACATCGACGTCGGAAGCCGCGCTCGCGCGCAACGTGCTCAAATCAGAAACGCAGGGTGTTCGTCCAGACCCACGTGAGCGGATCGTTGCGCAGCAGGGCGTTGTCGATGACTCCGGTCGCGACATTGGGTGTGCGCGCCGTCTCCCGCCAATTGAGCACGTTGTTCACGTTGACTTGGGTGCGCCACTTGATGCGGCGGGTGATGGGCCGCTCGTAGCCCACGATGGCGCTGATCAGGTAACCGTCCTCCCAGTAGTAGGGCGTGCGCACATTCCCCCTCGCCGCGTCGTTGTAGTAGTAGCGGAGCAGGTCAAAGTCAGCCCGTCCACTGAAGCCGACGCTCAAGCCCTTCAGCAGTTTCTGGGAGAACGAGTACATGTTCGTCATCGTGATCGACTGCCGCGGATAGCCCGAAGTCTTTTCTCCTCCGGCGCGGACCTGAATGCCCGGGACGGCGGGCACGAAGCCCAATTGATGCTGGCTGATCGGCAACCCGACCCGTCCCGTGCCGACCCCGGGGATCGTCAGTCCGAGGGAGGTCGCGTTGAGGATCTTTCCGCTGTCCGTGGCGATCTCCGCCTTGTAGTTACCGCTGGCATCGCCCGAGCGCATCATGGACACGGTCAGGATCTGGACGGGCGTCCCGGGCGGATACGTCTTTCCATCCGTCGCCCGCGGCGTCGATGGATTGACTGGCAGCAGCAACGGCGTGCCGTCGCTCAGAAGAACTTGGCCCTGGGCATTGGTCCGGAACTCGTCGTTGTAGAAGAAAGGAAGGGTGAGATCGTCGGCCTCGACCCCGTTGGCGATGGAGAACCCGAACATCGCGCGCCAATTCTTGGTCGGACGCGCACTCAGGGTAACCTCCAATCCCTTCGTCGTGCGATTGTAGGTGTAGACCGGGCTCTGAAAGTTCGCGTACCAGCTGCCATTGATGCCGGCGGGATCGGTCGCGGTGCGCACCTGTGCGCTGAGTACGGTCGATAGGTTGATCGCCCGGGTCTCGAAGACCGTGATCGATCCAGACAGGCGACCGTCAAACGCATTGACCTTGAAGCCCGCTTCGAGGCTCTCGCCCTTGCCCGCCGGGGCCGGCACGCCATCCCAGCGCAGGGAGGACGTGAGGTAGGGGGTGAAGTTGGAGGAGGCCCCGACATAGAAGGATACGGGCCGTGAGAACTTCCACACCGCACCGACATTGCCGGTCGTGCCCTCGCCGCTGTAGCGGAGGCCCTGGCTGATCAGGGTGAGGTACGAGGCGTCGTGCCGCACGCCGAGGACGGTGGAGATGCGGTCGCCGAACCAGTCCGTGAAGAGCACCGCCGAGTAGGCCGGCGTGTGGCTTTCCTGGAAGAGCGCCCCCGTGGGGCCGGCATTGAAACCCAGCGGATTGCCGGGGCCGATGAAGGCGGGATTGGCGTACTTCTGCCAATCGCGCACGTAGGTGATCCCGTTGATGGTGTACGTGGGCTGGCGCGGCACCACGAAGCCGCCCGGGTTGTTGAGCACATCGACCCACTGCGCAGGCATGACCGTCCGGCCTCCGTCGGTGTTGTTCAACAGGGCTTGGTTCCGGACAAAGCTGCCGTTCGCGTCCACCTGGTACCAACGCGCCGAGAGGCTGGAGCTGTAGGGGTTCGTGGTCTTCTCCCAGTTCAGGATCAATTGGTTCTTGAGATGCCGCGTGAGCTCAAAGTCAATCGTGAGCAGGCCGCGCACCCCGCGGGTCAAACCCTCGTTGCGGAGGACCGCAGGAGAATAGGATACCGCCCATACGTTGAGCGGATTGCTCAGGGTCAGCGGTGGTCGCAGCGAGCCGAAGCTGTTTGCGCTGGCGTTGTCATTGAACGCATAGGCCTCGAAGGCCTGCACCTGCGCCTGCAGCCACGGCAGCACGCGCGTGCTCAGGGAGACTTCCTTGAAACTCTCGCGGCGGTACTGGTACTGTGCGTTACCCCCGAAGGTATCGATGTTCTCCCAAGTCAGCCGACCATCCGCGATCTGAGCCAGGGCGCTGCTCTGGTTGGCGACGAGGACGGAGATCGGGGTGTTGTTCGGAACGACCGTCGGGATGCCCACGACCAGATTCTGCATCCTCGGCTGCACCGAGAGC
>CAZEJZ010000479.1:0-2927 GCA_964512415.1 uncultured Opitutaceae bacterium | reverse complement strand
GCCCGTCCGGGCGCACCCGGCGCACACTCCTGTCCGTGGGGCTTGTCGGGCTTTTCCTCGGTCTGATCGACTGGTCCGCACTCGGATCCATCCACGCGGCGCTGCGCTGGGATCTCGCCGCGTGGGGCCTCGCCTGCGCCGCCGCCGCGTACCCGTTGCACGGCCTGCGCTGGCACGTGCTGCTGCGCGCGCAGGACCTCAGGATCGGCCATGGCTGGACTCAGGCGGTGAGTTGGATCGGAGGGTTCTACAACTCCCTCCTGCTGGGCGGAGTGGGCGGGGATGCCGCGCGTGCCGTTTACGTGCTGCGCGCGTTTCCCGAGAAGAAGGCCGCGGCGCTGGCGAGCCTCGCGATGGACCGGGTGATGGGCCTCATCACTCTCTTCGCGTTGAGCGCGGGTCTGCTCGGCGTGCTTCTTCCGGCCCGGACACCCTCCACGGAGCTCCAGTCGCTCGGTTGGCTCGTCCTCGTCGGCACGGTCGGCCTTGGCGCCGCGTCCGCACTCGCACTCGCTTGGCCCCCCGCCCGCTGGCCGGCCGCGATCCGGGATCGCCTCGGGCCGGACCGCCTGCGCACGTGCGAGCAACTGCGCCGCCGCACCCTCGATGAACCACGCCGCCACGCGATCGCCCTGCTTTACAGCGTCGCCATCTGGGCCGTCGACTTCATCTCGATCTGGCTGCTGGCGGCGGCGGTGGGTCTCGATCTGCCGTTCCTCGAATGCTGCGTCGCCGCCGCCGTCGCGTACGTCGCGACGGTTCTGCCGATCAGCATCGGAGGACACGGGGTCCGCGAGGGTGCCTTGCTCGCCACGCTTGCCGCCTTCGGGCTCGTCACCGCCAGCGGCCCCTCCCGCGACCCCGCCCTTCTGCTCGCGACGTCCGTCTGGGCCGCGACCCTCCTCTGCAGTCTGATTGGCGGCGTCACGCTGCTCTGCTGGTCGGATCCAAAGTCCACGCCACCGAAGGCGTGAGCCAGGCTAGCGCCGCAGCGCGCGCATGGTTTTGTGCCGGCGGTCGGCCGCGCGCGGCGGGCGCGACGCGGTGCGCGGAAAGCTTTGCGTCAGATGCGCCGGGGTGGCACAAGACGCGCCTACTTCGCATCGATTGACCCTGCGCCATGGCCCAGCACCCGCTTGCCCGATCCCGCTCCGAGGGTCTTTTCTTTGACGGGGAAGGTCTGCCGGGCGCATGGCTGCGCGAGCGAGCCCGACTGAACCTGCCGCCGCTCCGCGATCTGGACGCCCTCTGGGTGGAGGGTGAACTCCTGCCGGCGTCCTCCGGGCCAACGCCGGGTCGGCTCGTCGGGCTGCGCGCTCGAATCGGCTCGTCGACGGCGGTCCTGCTGCCGGAGTCGCCGGGACGCTGGCGCCTGAGGCTGTCCCTGCCCCGCGCTCCCGCCGCGCCCACCACGCTTGAACTGGAGTTACTCGGCGTCGCCTTCACCAACACGCTGGCGTGGCTCGGGCGCGTCACCGGCATCTCCGGGCTTCAGGCCTATCGCCGGCAGCCCAGCAATCGACGGTTGCGGATCCTGCGCATCGCCACGGGAGAAGGCGTGACGCTCTACGACTTCGCGTGCGGCGCGGCGCGCCTCGACAGTGCCTTCGTCCGCGATCGCCTCGCGCTCGGGATGAATGTCGCCGGCTTCCTCACCGCTCACCTCGGCATCGGCGAGAGTGGACGGTGCATGGTGCGGGCCGCGGATGCCGCCGGCATCGCGGTCACCCCAATCGATCTGCGCCTCCCCTGCAAGAACCCGCGGGAGGATCACTCGCTGGACCAACGCCTGCGTCCGGAACCCGACCATCCCTTAACGGTCGTCCACATCGATCCGCCCGCGAGCCGGGACCTTGAGCATCACCACGGAAAGGCTTTTCGGCGTGGCCGCTACCAGATCGGCTACTGGGCATGGGAACTGCCGGAGTTCCCGGATGCATGGCTTTCGTCCTTCGCCGCCTTCGACGAGATCTGGTGCCCGAGCGAGTTTGCGCGGCGCGCGATCGCCGCAAAGTCTCCCGTGCCGGTGCTGACAATGCCTCATGCGGTGGAGTTTCCGCGCCCCGCGGCTCCCGCGGAGGAGCTCAGGCGCCGGTTCGGGCTTCCTGCGGAGACGTTCCTGTTTCTGGTGCTCTATGATCTGAACAGCTACTCCGCGCGCAAGAATCCCGAGGCCGCGCTGACCGCCTTCCGGAGGAGCGGGCTAGCCGATCGCGGCGCTCGACTGGTCATCAAGGTGCACTCGACCGCGGGCAATGCCGCGGATCTCGACCGCCTCCGCGCCAGCATCGCGGATCTTCCCGCGGCGCACCTGATCACCGCGTCGCTGAGCCGGACGGAGATCTACGAGCTCCAGGCGGCGTGCGACTGCTACGTCAGCCTGCACCGCGCCGAGGGTTTCGGGCTTGCCGTCGCGGAGAGCATGTACCTCGGCAAGCCCGTCATCACGACGGATTGGTCGGCGACGGCGGAGTTCGCCGATCACGCCACGGCGCTGCCAGTGCCGGCGCGGGAAGTGGAGCTGACGGAGGACCACGGTCCCTACCGCCGCGGACAGCGCTGGGCGGAGCCCGACCTCGACGCGGCGGCCCACTGGATGCGCCGGGTCGCCGGAGACGCCGAGCTGCGCCGCGCCATCGGTCAGGCCGCGCGGCGGCGAATCGAGGAACGCCTTCCCCCCGCCAGCATCGGCGCTCTCTATCGACGGCGGCTGGAAACCCTCGCCCTGCAGGAGTTGATTCCGTGGACGTCCCGCTGACCCTGATCGATCTCAGTCACACGAGCCACACGCAGGCCCGCACCGGGGTCCAGCGCGTGTGCCGCTCGCTCACGCGCTCCCTCACCAGCCTGACTCCGCCGGCGACGGTTCGTCCGGTGACGTGGGATCCGTACGCCGACGCCTGGCGAGCCCTGAACGATGGCGAGGC
>CAZEJZ010000478.1:0-2927 GCA_964512415.1 uncultured Opitutaceae bacterium | reverse complement strand
CCTTAGCCCATGTGTGGCGTCGACGGATTCCAGAAGGTGCCAGCCTTGGGAGAGACAGACCTGACGTGCGAGCATGCGCACGGTGCGGGAGTCGTCGACGATGAGCAGCGTGGGAACCATGGACCCTGCGATGAACGAGTCGTCACAGGTTGAACCGCCATATCGGTCACCTCGCGTCAGGCTGAGGCTCAACTGGCCAAATCGGGGGAAAGACCCCGGTTGAGGAAAGAAAAAGGCCCCGTCCGGCGTGAGGACGGGGCCCGAAGGAAATCAGACGGTGCGACGGATCACGCCTTCTTCAGTGCCTCAGAGACTGCGGCCTGAGCGGCGGCCAGACGGGCGACCGGGACGCGGAACGGGGAGCAGGAGACGTAGGTGAGGCCGAGCTTGTGGCAGAACTTCACCGAATCCGGATCACCGCCGTGTTCGCCGCAGATGCCGAGCTTGATGTCGGGGCGGGATTGGCGGCCCTTCTCGATGGCGATGCGCATGAGCTGGCCGACACCCGTCTGGTCGATCGAGGCGAATGGGTTCTTCTTGAAGATCTCGGATTCCTGGTACGCACCGAGGAACGAGCCGGAGTCGTCGCGCGACATGCCGAGGCAGGTCTGCGTGAGATCGTTCGTACCGAAGCTGAAGAACTCGGCGGTCTGGGCGATCTCGTCGGCGGTGAGCGCGCCGCGCGGGACCTCGATCATGGTGCCGACCGAGTAGGAGAGCTTCACCTTCTGCTCGGCCTGAACGGCCTTGGCGGTGGCGTGGACGAGTTCGACCTGCAGATCGAGTTCCTTGCGGAAGCCGACGAGCGGGATCATGATCTCGGGTTTCGCCTTCACGCCGGCCTTCTGGGCCTCGGCGGCGGCCTCGAAGACCGCGCGCGCCTGCATCTCGGTGATTTCCGGGTACTTGATCCCGAGGCGGCAGCCGCGGAAACCGAGCATCGGATTGAACTCATGCAGCTCGTGCACGCGGTGCATGATCTTGTCGACGGAGATGCCCAGCTTGCGGGCGAGGTCCATCTGCTGCTCCTTGGAGTGCGGCAGGAACTCGTGCAGCGGCGGATCGAGGAAGCGGATCGTTGCCGGGTAGCCCTTGAGCTCCTTGAAGATACCGAGGAAGTCGCTGCGCTGGTACGGGAGCAGCTTGGCGAGGGCGACCTTGCGGGCCTCAAGGGAGTCCGCGAGGATCATCTCGCGCATCGCGTCGATGCGGTCGCCCTCGAAGAACATGTGTTCGGTGCGGGTGAGGCCGATGCCGGTGGCGCCGAAGGCGATCGCGTTGCGCGTCTGCTCCGGGTTGTCGGCGTTCGTGCGCACCTGCAGGCGGGTGGCCTGTGAGCACCACTTCATCAGCTGGGCGTATTGCTTGAACTTCTCCGTGTTCCGCGCGGCTTGGTCGCCGTTGAGCAGGCCGGCGATGATCTCGGACGGGGCGGTCTTGATCTGGCCCGCGTACACGGTGCCGGACGTGCCGTCGATCGAGAGGAAGTCGCCTTCGGAGAAGGTCTTTCCGGCGATGGTGGCGGTCTTGCGCTCGTAGTCGATGACGACGGCGGCAGCACCGCACACGCAGACCTTGCCCATCTGACGGGCGACCAGGGCGGCGTGGGAGGAGACGCCACCGCGTGCCGTGAGGATGCCCTCGGCGGCGATCATGCCGCGAAGATCCTCGGGGGAGGTTTCGACGCGGACCAGCAGCACCTTCTCGCCGCGTTCGGCGGCGGCGACGGAGCGGTCGGCGTTGAAATAGATCTTTCCGGTCGCGGCACCCGGGCCAGCGGGCAGGCCGGTCGCGATGGCGGTCGCCTTGCGGACCTCGTTGAGATCGAAGATCGGCGCGAGGAGCTGTTCCAGCTGGTCAGCCGGATTGCGCAAGATGGCGGTCTTCCAGTCGATCAGCTTCTCCTTCACCATATCGATGGAGAACTTGAGCGCGGCCGCGGCGGTGCGTTTGCCGTTGCGCGTCTGGAGCATGAACAACTTGCCATCCTGGATGGTGAATTCCACGTCCTGAACGTCCTTGAAATGCTTCTCGAGGATCGCGCGGACCTTGAGCAGCTCCGCGTAGGACTTCGGCATCACGGACTTCAGGTTGATCACGGGTTCCGGCGTGCGGACGCCGGCGACGACGTCTTCGCCTTGGGCGTTGACGAGGAACTCGCCGTAGAACTCGTTCGTTCCGTTCGCCGGATTGCGCGTGAACGCCACACCGGAGCCGGAGGTGTCACCGGTGTTGCCGAAGACCATGGCCTGGACATTGACGGCGGTGCCCCACTCCGAGGGAATGTTGTACTTGCGGCGATACACGATCGCGCGGTCGTTCATCCACGAGCCGAAGACGGCGCCTGCGGCGCCCCGGAGCTGGTCCCACGGATTGTTCGGGAAGACCTTGCCCGTGCGCTCGCGCACGAGGGCCTTGAAGCGCTTGACCAGTTCCTTCTGGTCGTCGGCGGTGAGCTTCGAGTCCTCGATGTCGGCGTGGTAGCGCTCGTGCTTGAACGCTTCGATCACGGTCTCGAACGGTTCGTGGTCCTCGCCTTCACGCTTCTGCACGCCGAGCACCACGTCGCCGTACATCTGGATGAACCGGCGATAGCAGTCCCAGGCAAAGCGCGGGTTATTCGTGCTCTTCTCCAGCGCGAGCACGGAGTCATCGTTCAGGCCGAGGTTGAGGATCGTGTCCATCATGCCCGGCATGGAATCGCGCGCGCCGGAGCGAACCGCGACGAGCAGCGGCGTGCCGCTGGTTGCACCGAACTTGGTGCCCATGATGCGTTCCATGTTGGCGACGCCTGCCTCCATCTGTGCCTGCAGCGCGGCCGGGTAGGTGCGCTTGTTGGCGTAGTAGTAGGTGCAGACCTCGGTCGTGATCGTGAAGCCGGGAGGCACCGGGAGGCCGATGCGCGTCATCTCCGCGAGATTGGCGCC
>CAZEJZ010000477.1:0-2945 GCA_964512415.1 uncultured Opitutaceae bacterium | reverse complement strand
CCGTTCCAGGCTCGATAAGACCCGTTACTGACTTGAACCCTTTAACATGCACCGTGAAAGGAATACTCTTGGCGGATGTCCAAAACGAATGGCGACCGCCTCTGCAGGTTATCATCGAGCTTGTCCGACGAACCCCTGGCGCCGATGCTTCGTTCCAAGCAAGCGAGAGACCGAACTCACTTGGGGCAGCGCCCCACGGCAACTCTACAACCACCGCATAACGCTTCAAGGTCGCGTCCACCGGTATTGCCACCCTGTTCTCACCAGGCAGAGCGGATCGTTCCTGCAAAGGAAAACAGCTCGGGGGAAGCTCACCCGCCGGCCGGACCGAGTAGCTTCCGACTGGCGACACTACGCGCTCTCCGGGCTTTGCAAGACGGGTAAAGAGCACATCGTCGTGCTTCCATGCGAACGCTAACGAAGAGCCTTCATACTCAATTGCGCGGCCCCCGTCATCGCACAACTCGGCGACAATGCTTGCGCTTTGCGAAGCCACCGCCACATCTAGCCGGACCTCCTCCGGCTGAGAAACCGCCATAAGAGAACGTAACGTAACCTCATGCTTGCTCCAACCCGTGATCGGTCCGAACACGTGCAGATCTGCCTGCGAGGATGCCCCTGGCACGGGTACGCCGACGTGCACAAGGCAATCGGGAAAACGCTGGCGCAGGTCTCGCTGGGCCACTTCGATAGCTCTGAGCGTCGGCACATCACTAGAAAACGTGAACGGAGAGCCCTTGCCCTGGATCACTCGCGTCAAGCACGGGGTGTCACCCATTGGCTTGGCGACAATGCACCGAAATTCGGCCAGTTCGATAACAACTCGCCCCGGTGCCTCAACAACCAAGCAGTCAGTGTAGTTCGTGACCTGGTACGGCAAGTCAGTAATGTTCACGTCGAGCAGGTGCCTTCCTGGCGCCAAGCCCCGAAGCAGAGCCCTGCCACCCTGATCCGTTGTCCCTATCGCGGCAGTTGTCGATTGGCTTCCCACAAGGAAGATATGTCGCGTGTGATGCCCTGGAAGGGCCGGGGCAACAACATCAGTCACCGCCTGCCTTGACGCGGATACCACAAATCCCTCCAGCGGCTGCCCGGCAAGGCGAACCAATACCTCCACGGGGGCGTCGCGAGTGAGAACCACCTCATGCACGGAGTTGGGCGCAATCTGAGCGACAAGCGCAGGGCAATAATCACGATGCCAAACAGCAACACCCTTGGCGGAGCCGACCAGGAGGCCTTGCACCACCGCTTCGCCACTGTCGTCGGTTGAAGCGAGCCAGCCACTGGAGTCGGCCAATGCCTGCTCGCTCAAATCAGACAAATCCCTCCCCGGCCATCGCCCAATTCGAGCGCCAGCGATCATCCCGGAGCCGTCGGTAACCCGGAAGAGACTCCCCTGCCGAGCATCGGTCCGAACAGGCAAGGGCTCCACAAAGGGCCGCGCCACAGCACCTTTTCCGGAACCAGAAACCTGTGAATCTGCCGGCCGGCCCGTGGACACAGGCCCAGGCTGCCCCTCTGGCCAGCAGAGAAACACCCCTGCGATCGCCAGTACTACTATTCCGAACGCCCCGACGAGCCGCGACCTCATGGGGCGGGCTTCAGCCATTGGCAAAGGACATACTGAGTGCCAATTTGGCCGTTCCACCCGCTTGACTGATCCGGCGCGATGCACTTGGCATCGGTCAAGCTGCAACCCGGCAAAACCTCGTTGCAAGTCACTGCGAACCAAGCACCTGGCTCACCAGCCAGCGCTTGCGCCAACCCGAAGCATGCGCAATCCTGTCGAGTAGCCGAGCAACCGCAGATGAAGGTATCAGGCCACCCTGCCGCCGCCGGAGCGCAGGACCCACCACTGCACGTTCCGGTGCACACGAAATTGGTGAAGCCGTTGCCATTCCAAGTCCCCTTCCAGTTGCATTTGCAAATGTCGTCAGCGGGGACCATCGCAAACCCAAGGATGGTGGCCAAGACGAAGAAGACGGGTAGCACCGGCAGACTCAGAAAGCCTCGCTCTGTCGCACGCATCTGGCTGAGCTCCTTGCCCGTTGGGCGTAAGTTGCTTGAAGGCTACTGAGGCTCACGAGGCGGTCAAGCTCCAGGCGGACTTTTTTGCGAACGGCCGCTTCCCACTGCTGGCAATGGATCTAGGACGTCACGCTCGCGCAGCGAGCGCACCCCCGGCGCGACGTCATTCAAGCAACGTGACGCGAAGAGCCGATACCGAGGGCAAGAGGAAACCCCATGATCCAGCTGCCCCCGCCGTTCCGCCTGCTTGCCGCACTGTGCTGCATCGCTCTCTCCCTCGATGCCCAAGATGTCGTTGAGGCGCCCGCAAGCGCTCAGGCTGAAGCGAAGGCCATTGAGGAGAGGCGCTTCGTGGTCGCCACCGTCGGACGAGAGATCACGGAGCACGGACGCGTCATTTCAACCCTAGGCCGCCTCCTCACTCCGAATGTGGGCACGTTGCTTTACGACTCCAACACCTCGACGCTTACGGTTCGAGACACTTCGGCTGCCATCGAAGCAATTGCTGCCCATCTCAAGATCACGGACGTTGCCAGGCCTAGCGTCCAGATCGCCGTAGAGTTTGTTCGCTCCCGAGACAGCGACTTGCTCACGGGTTGGCTGATTAGGGCTGGCGCGACGCCTCGCAATGGCATCAGCTTGGTGCCCCCTGGACTGGAGGATAAGTTCTCAGCGTTCCTCCGGGCGGCTGGGCTGGAAACGACCAGGCTACCAACCGCATGCATCCCAGTGGAGCGATCCGCCCGTATGAGCTACAAGGCATCGGCCGACAGGGCGCGCGCTACGCTAGATGGAGGCGTTGCGCAACAGCTCTCACCGAAAGAGATCGAGCTTTATGTTGCCCCCTGCATTGATGCCATGCAGAGGCTAACGCTGTCGCTCACTCTTCGGGTCGGCCCTGACTCTCGACGCGCCCA
>CAZEJZ010000476.1:0-2948 GCA_964512415.1 uncultured Opitutaceae bacterium | reverse complement strand
GGCACGAACAACACGTTTTTCTTCCAACCCGGTGTCCCGAGCCGGAACAATCCGTTGGCGCCGGCCGAGGTCGTCGCCCTCACGGCCAAGATCGCTGACTTCCATGCCCGGGCGTTGGATGCCCGGGGCCTCTTTTACTACAGTGAGCAGGGCTATGATGACTTCTATCCAGGCAAGGGCTCGACGTACCCCGACCTGCACGGTTCCGTCGGCATCCTCTTCGAGCAGGGCAGTTCCCGCGGGCACGTGCAGGAGAGCGACAATGGCGTCCTGACGTTTGCCTTCACGATCCGCAATCAGGTGCTGACGTCCTTCAGCACGCTCGCCGCCGCTCAGGCGTTGCGCCGCGAACTGCTGGAGCTCCAGCGCTCGTTCACCCCCGCGACGCTCGCGCTCGCCCGGCAATCACGGGTCAAGGCTCACGTCTTCTCCGATGGCGGCGACCCCGTGCGCGGCGCGGCTCTCGTCGATCTGCTGCTTCGTCACCGGATCGAGGTGCGACCACTCGCGAATACGCTCGAGGTCGGCGGTCGGACGTTCCGTCCGGACTCCGCGTGGGTCGTGCCGGTCGAGCAGCCGCAATACCGGCTTCTCACCGAGATCTTCGGACGCCGCACCGAGTTCACCGACTCCTCCTTCTACGACGTCTCCGCGTGGTCCGTGCCGCTGGCGTTCAATTTGCCCACGGCGGAGGTCGAGTCGGTCCCCGCAAGCGGACCGGCCCTCCGGCAGGCTCCGACTCCGGTTGGCCGCGTCGTGGGGGGCACCAGCACGTATGCCTACCTGTTTTCGTGGGAGCCGTACTTCGCCCCGCGCGCGCTGCACCGCCTGCAGCGGGAGGACATTCGGGTGAAGGGACTGACCTCGCCGATCGATGTGGTGCTGGCCGACGGATCGCGGCAGACGTTCGGACCGGGAGCGATTCTCGTCCCCGTGGGACAACAGCCGGAGCAGGCCGCAAAGATCGCGGCAATCGTCGAAACCATCGCCCGTGAGGATGCGGTCACGGTCCACGCCCTGCGGACCGGACTCACGCCGGGCGGGGTCGATCTGGGCAGCCCCTCCTTCGTGACGCTGCCGCGCGCGAAGGTCGCGCTGGTCACGGGCGAAGGGGTGGATGTCTACGATGCCGGCGAGGCGTGGCACGCACTCGATGTGCAGGCCGGCGTCTCCGTCAGCATGCTGGAAACGCCCCTGCTTTCGCGCGTGGATCTCTCGCGTTACACGACGATTGTGATGGTCGATGGCCTGTACGACACCGTCAGCGACGCGGCGGTGGACGCGCTGCGGCGCTGGGTGCGGGCCGGAGGCACCCTGATCGTCCAGGGCCGCGCCGGCGAGTGGGCCGCGCGGAAGGAACTCTTCAAGGCCGAATACGAACGCTCCGCCCCGGAGGGAGCGCACACGGTGCGCGGGGCCTCGCCCGCGGGCGCCCCGGTCGCTTCGTCCGCTTCGGCCTCCCGCAGCGCCAGTGAAGGCGCCGCGGCGACGGCGAGCCCGGTCCGCCGTCAGCCGTATGGTCGCATGGACGATCTCGAGGCGCTGAAGCTGGTCTCCGGATCGATCTTCTCGACGCGGCTGGATGTGACCCATCCCTTGGGCTATGGCTACCGCGCCGTCGAGGGCTCGACGGAAACGGACTGGCCGGTCTTCCGCACAAACATGCTGCGGCTGAAGCCGTCGCGCTCGCCCTACGAATCGGTGGCGGTCTACGCCAAGGATCCATTGCTCGCGGGCTTCGTGTCCGAGCAGAACGTGCGGGCGCTGGCCGGCACGGCGGCCGTCGTGGCCCAGCCGGTCGGGCAGGGTGTCGTGGTGGCGATGACGGAGAGCCCGAACTTCCGGGGCTACTGGCTCGGTGGCACCAAGCTGTTCATGAACGCCGTGTTCTACGGCAAGGCGATCCGCGGGGTGCGGACGTGGTCGGGCTCCGAGGACAATAACTGAGCGCGCCGTGCGGGACGCCGGGCGCCGACGCGTCCGGCGCCCCTCAGGTGCCGCGCCGGTTGCCGTAGAGTTCGACGTGCAGCCGGTGCGCGTAGCGGTAGCCGCGCGCCTTGCAGAGCTCGCTTAGCCAGGCGGAGCGGGCCCGCAGCGCCTCAGGGGTCACGCCTTCCGGCATCAGCAGCACCTTGTGGCGGGGGATGTCCCGCTGGAGCGAGGCGAGCATTTCCTCGAGCTCGGCGACGTCCGCGGGTGAGGTGACGACGAATTTGAACTGGTAGGTGCCTTCGCCGCGGTCGAGCCAGGCGCGAATGACGTCGGGCTGCCAGCGGGTGGCCTCGTGCCGGCGCCGCCACGTGGGGTGCTGGGTGGCATCGGGGGCGGAGTTGAGCAGCTTCGGGGAAAGCGACGCGAGGTCGCACGCGATGCCGGCGGGAGCGACGGTGCCGGCGGTCTCGAGGGTGATGTGATGGCCGAGTTTCCGGATCTCCGCGGCGAGGGCGTGGATGTCCGGCGCGATCATGGGCTCGCCGCCGGTGAGCACCACGTGGCGCGTGGCGGGATGGGCTTCGATCTCGCGGAGGATCTCGGGGATGCCCCGCTGCCGGCCCTCGGGCTGCCACGAGGCGTAGGGTGTGTCGCACCACGCGCAGCGGAGGTTGCAGCCGCTGGTGCGTACGAAGACGGAGGGAACCCCGGTGAGTTCCCCTTCACCCTGCACGGAATGAAAGATCTCGGCGATGAGCATGACGACGCGGGCGGTGCGGATCTTCGCTCAGGCGCCGGGCGCGGCGGGGAGCGGATCAAGGTGCACGTAGTCAGTGGGATCAGGAATGCCGGCGTGGAGGAAGGCCTCGCGCCGCTCCACGCAGGTCCCGCAGCGGCCGCAGTGGCGGTCTCCGCCTTTGTAGCACGACCACGTCCGGCGGAAGTCCACGCCGAGCCGGGCGCCCTCGGCGGCGATCTGTGCCTTGGTCAGCGCGATGAACGGCCGCAGGAGCTGC
>CAZEJZ010000475.1:0-2962 GCA_964512415.1 uncultured Opitutaceae bacterium | reverse complement strand
GCCGGAGCCACGGGCACGGTGTACGCGGTGTCGTACATGGACTCGCGGCTGACAGTCCATGAGCTGACCGCTGACGGACAGCTCTCAAGCGCGGTCCAGCTCTGGAGATACATGGGCTCCGGTCCCAATCCGGAGCGTCAGACCAGCGCTCACCCTCACCAAGCGGTGCTCGCCCCGGACGGTCGCCATCTCTACGTTCCAGATCTGGGCAGCGACTGCGTCCACGTCCACGACGTCGACGCCAGGGGCAGGCTCGGGCCCAGCCGCGATGTTCCCCTCGCGGCGGGAAGCGGACCTCGACACATGGCGTTCCATCCCACGTCGGGCCTCGCCTATCTCGTCGGCGAGCTCGACGGCGTCGTCCGGATCCTGACTAGGGACCGCGAGGACGGAGCGCTGAGACAGGTGTCCTTCCACTCGAGCACCGCCAGCGACAAGCCGAGTGCGGCAGCGATCCACTTCCATCCGTCCGGCCGGACTCTCGCGGTTTCGGAACGGAGCGACTCGACGCTGTCCTTCTTCAGCGTCGGCGCTGAAGGCGCGCTTTCCTTCGCCACCCGGGTGGCGGCGGGAGGGATGACTCCGCGGGAATTCGCCTTTGATCCCTCCGGCCGGTGGCTCGTCGTCGGCTGCCAGGACTCGGATCTGGTGACGGTGCACGCCCTGGATCCCGTCGCGGGATTGCCCACGCGGATCGCCCACCACCTGCCCTGCGGCTCCCCGGTCTCCGTCCTGTTCTGACCGGCCCTTCACGCAAGCCCATCCGCCCACCCATGCATCCGGTCTCTCCGGCAGACACCGCCTTGTTCGACCGATTCACCGCTCTGTCCACTCCGGTGGTGGGCGACATTCTTGATCGAATGGGCCGCTACCATCAGTTCCTGCCCCAAGCCATTCAACCCGCCCTGAATGGAATGCGCCTCGTGGGGCGGGCGATGCCGGCGTTGATGGTCGATGTCTACGGTCCGCAGGCGAAGCCCTTCGGCCTGCTCACCGAGTCCCTCGACCAGCTCCAGCCCGGGGAGATCTACGTTTCCTCCGGCGGCCAAGGTCGCTGCGCCTATTGGGGTGAGTTGCTGACGGCAGCCGCCCGGTGCCGCGGCGCCCGGGGCGCCGTGATCAACGGCTTTCATCGCGACACACCTCGCATGCTGGAACAGGACTGGCCCGTCTTCTCCCGCGGGCGCTTCGCCCAAGACTCCGCCGTCCGTGCCAAGATCGAGGCCTACCGCTGCGCGATCGAGATCGAGGGAGTCTGGGTGGAGCCCGGCGACCTCGTCTTCGGCGACATCGACGGCATCGTCGTCATCCCGCGGGCGCTGGAAGCCGAAGTGGTGGACAAGGCGTGGGAGAAGGCGCACACCGAGAACGTCGTCCGCAAGGCCATCGAGGCCGGAATGTCGACCACCGAGGCCCTGACGAAGTACAAGGTTCTCTAGCGTGGTCCGGCCCGCGTCCGCCGTCCCCGTGAGCCCGTCCACCCGCAGAAGCCTGGCCTGGTCGCACGGCGTCGTCTCGGTCGAGACGTTGGGCGGCATGCTCGGCCCGACTCTATTCCTGCTCGGAGACGGGCGCCAGATCGCGCCGTTCCATGTCGCCCCCTGGTTCGAGCAGGAACTTCCCCCGGACCAGCCGGGCCTCCTGCGCCGCCTCCGCGGGGAGTGGCCCTGCGTGCCATTCGGGATCGCCTCCGACCGCACCGCGGCGGACGGGTGGCCGGCTTCGGCAACGGCGCAGGAGCCGGATCGGCATCCCCACGGGTTCGGATCCAATCATTGCTGGCGCATCGACGAGGCCCGGGAAACGGAACTGAGCCTCGCGATCGACTACCCGGAGGAGCATCCGATCTCGAGCCTGCAGCGTCGGATCATTCCGGTGGCCGGACGGCCCGCCATCGACTTCGAACTGGGCGTCAACGTCCGCGCCGACTGCACCCTGCCGATCGGCCTGCACCCCGTGTTCCGCCTCGACAGCCGCCCCGGGGCGATGCGCCTGGCGGCGGCAGCGAAGGCATGGGCGACCGTTCCGGGTCCGGTGGACCGCTCATCGCTCTTCGCACCGGGGCAGATCGGCCGGGCCGGTCAGCCCGTGCGGACGACCGCCGGCGGAGCGATTGATCCCTTTTCCCTGCCCTATGGGCAACCGACCGAGGATTTGCTCCAACTTTTGGATGCTGACGGCCGCGCAACCCTCGACAACGCGGGCGAAGGCTACCGGGTGACGCTCGAATGGAACGCCGAGCACTTTCCCAGCCTGCTGCTTTGGTTGAGCCTTCGGGGCCTGCGCGATCCGCCGTGGAACGGCCGCAACCTGGCTCTCGGCATCGAGCCCGTGTGCTCGGCGTTCGATCTCGGCAGCCAGATCTCCTCGCAGCCGAATCCGATCAACGCCACCGGCACACCGACGAGCCGTCGCTTCCGCCGCGGCGAGAGATTTATCACCCGCTATCGCGTCTCGGTCGACTCCGCCGCGAGCCATCAAACCTAGGGTGGCACGGGCTGGGAGCGACGTCGCCACGGCGCCTTTGAAGCCCCGCGCGCGGATTCGCGGGTGCCCGCGGCATCCGCCGTCTCCTCAGAGCTTCAGCGCAGCCAGTGGGTGAGCAACGTAATGGACCAGAGGAAGCCGACGATGAAGACGATCGAGCCGGCGATGCCCGCAAAATCGATCCAGTAGTCACTGAGCCGAGCCCGGCCAGTCAGCACCAGCTTTGGCCAGACCAGGAAATCGAGCAGCAGGAGACGCCGCGAACGATCGCGATCCTCGTCGGCGGCATCGATCGCGAAACGGTCCATGTTCTGGATCGTGTCCGATTGGAAGCCGGCCTCGCGCAGCCGCGCTTCCTCTCCCAGCGGAGTGTCCACCCTCGCATAAAACTCCGCCACCGCATGGGCGTCGTGCTGCCGGGTGATCAGCGACACCACCACCAGAGCAAGGATACCTCCTCCGATGTAGATCGGCG
>CAZEJZ010000474.1:0-2972 GCA_964512415.1 uncultured Opitutaceae bacterium | reverse complement strand
GGGAGCACTGGAACGCCCTGCACCTGCGCATCATCTTCTACGGCCGGGAGCACTGCACGGCGCACGGCTGCGACGGCACGGTCTGTGAGATTTGCCGCACCCTCTTCCCGCGCCGCCGCCGACCCGTGGCGACGCGGAAGTGAGGAGGGCGGCTGGAGTCCTGAGGTGAAGCTGAGCAGAGTGGAGCGACCAGAGTCCCCTGGGATGCCGAAGTGAGCCGAACGGCGCGGGGGAGGCGCGGCATTCCCGGCTAAATCAGAGTTGCATCGCCCGGCAGCGTGCATCACGTTCCCGCCTCTGTCAGGGACGCTTAGCTCAGTTGGTTAGAGCACGTGCTTCACACGCACGGGGTCACTGGTTCGAGTCCAGTAGCGTCCACCATGCCGAGCCCGCGCGCGAGGGTGGGACCAAGGGGTCCACACCAGAGGGGGAGTCTACGGATCTACACCAAGCGGAAGCGATGGATCTGCCCTCGGATGAGTTTGGGTCTACACCAAAGATTGGGGTCTACACCAAAGATTGGGGACCGGGTCTGTATGGGTAGGGTTTTAGGGTTGGGTTAGCCGCACTGAGCGATGACGCGCAGGCGGCGAGTGCGGTTCCGGTCAAGACCTGCGCGCAACCCTCTAAAGGGGTCCACCAGCTTGACGGAAAGCTGGTTTGCTGGCTTTATGGTTGCATGAAGACGACGCTGGATCTCCCGGACGAGCTCGTACAGCGGATCAAGATCCGAGCGGTGCAGGCCCGGAAGCCCTTGAAGCGCGTGGTTGCCGACTTGCTCGTCAAGGCCTTGGAAGCGCCCCCCGTGTCGACCGCGGTCGAGACGGAGCCCCTGCCGAACGGACTGGAGATCAATGCGCGAGGTTTCCCGGTCATTCGGTGCCGACCCGACGCACCGGCCGCCAAGATGACCGTCCAGCAACTGATCGCCCTCGAACAACAAGCCTTCGCAGCGGAGGATCTGAACCGTGGCGGGATCGCTCGTTGACTCCTCGGTCTGGTTGGCGGCGGTGTTCCCGCAGCACCCGCACCACGTCCGGGCACAGGAGGAACTGTCCATCGCCACGCCGCTTGCACCGGCGGTGTTTTGCCGCGCCACGCAGCAAAGTTTCCTGCGCCTGATCACGACTCCGCAGATCCTGCGCGCCTACGCCGTGGAGGCCATGACGAATCGATCCGCGTGGAAGACGTTCGAGTTGTTGCGGGCACACTCCAGCATCGTGGTGCACGACGAGCCGCCCGGCACCGTCGCCCTGTGGCATCGACTTGCGGCCGGCGACACGGCGTCGCCCAAAGTCTGGATGGATGCCTACCTCGCCGCCTTCGCAATTTCGGGTGGGTTGAGCGTCGTAACGCTGGATCGCGATTTCAAACGCTACGAGGCGCACGGGCTGCGGCTTCGCCTGCTCGTCACTGCTGACGCCTCTTGACGGTCGCGGCGACGATTCTACGCCGCAGTTCGCCTGCGGTGGCGGAGCGGCGGCTGGAACGGGTGGGGCGGGTGAAATTCACTCCACCACGTCGGGTTTTGTCGGGACCGGGTCGACCGCGGTCGGTCCCCCGTCCGGCAGCCGCTTCCGCTTGGCGACGGCTTGGCGCAGGAGATATTCGGTCTGGCCGTTGACGCTCCGCAGGTCGTCGCCGGCCCACTTCTCCAGATCCCGCCACAGGTCGGGCGGGATCCGCAGCAGGAACGCCTTCCGCTCCTCGGAACCCATCGGTCAGGAGTAAAGGGTCCCGGTGTTGACCACGGGCGAGACCTCGCTTTCGCCGCAGAGGACGACGAGGAGGTTGCTGACCATCGCCGCCTTTCGTTCGTCGTCGAGCTGGACCACGTTCTTCTCGGACAACTCGCGCAACGCCATCTCGACCATGCTGACCGCTCCGTGGGCGATCTTCTGGCGCGCGGCGATCACGGCTTCGGCCTGCTGACGGCGGAGCATCGCCTGCGCGATCTCCGGCGCGTAGGCGAGGTGCGTGAGGCGCGCCTCCTCGACGGCGACGCCGACCTTCTCCAGGGGGTCCGGCAGTTCGGTCTTCAGCGCCTGCGTCACCTCATCGGTGCCGTCGCGCAGCGACGCCGCTGGGCAACGAGCCGCGTTGGGCGGTGGCGGGTTGATCTTGCTGCCGGACTGCAGGCGCGGTTGTGGGTGCCTTCGGCATAACGCCAGCAGAGTGCTGTCGGAGCGACCGTGGTCGGAACCTGTTGGCAGGGCGATGGTCTCACTCCGCAGAATCTGTAGTGCCCCTAATCCTTCGAAATCCTCTGCCATGACGAAGCGCTTCCTCCTCCTCCTGGTCACCGTGATGTCACTCTCCGCACCCGGCTGGGCGGCGAATGTCACGCAACTCGTGATGAACATCGACATCTCCAATGGCATCGTGCCCCCGGCGGGCCCGAGCCGGGTGCGGGTGCCGCCGGGTGAAACGGTGACGCTCGTCCTGCCGGCGGAGTGGCCGGGGCCGACGCAGTGGCGGAAGGACGGGGAAATCATCCCGGGGGCGACGGGCTCGAAGCTCGTCCTCGGCAACGTGACGTCGGCCAGCAGCGGCCTCTACACGGTCACGGGGGCGCCGTTCCCGACCATCACCACCGGCATTCAGCTGGACGTCGTGGTGGCCGGCTCGACCGGAAATTTCTCGGCCCGCGTGCGCCTGCAGCCGGGTGCCGACACGCAGATCCTCGGGTTCGTGGTCACGGGCAAGACAACCAAGACGCTGCTGATCCGCACGGTGGGGCCGTCGCTGGCGGCCTTCGGCGTGCCAGATCCCGTGGCCCGACCGCGCATCGCCTTCTACGACTCCAAGGGCAAGCCGTATTCCTGGGTGCGCCCGGCGGTCGTGCTTCCGCCGGAATGCTGGACGAACCTCTTCGCCTCCGCCGGGGCGTTTCCGCTCAGCGGCGGCGAGGAGGCGTATGTCGCGTACGACGTCGGGCCTTTCCCGCCCGGTGCCTACACGATCCACGTGAC
>CAZEJZ010000473.1:0-2975 GCA_964512415.1 uncultured Opitutaceae bacterium | reverse complement strand
GTGCCCCCGCCCGGCGCGGCGCGCCGGCCCAGCAGGGAGTCGGACAGCCGCAGGATCGGACGGGTGGCCGCGATGGCCATGATGACCACGACAAAGAGCGGCTCGGTGTACTTCACCCCGAATGAGACGTAGTTCTGGGCCGCGTCCCATCCCTTCATCGCGGTGATCGCGACCAGCAGCGGAACGACCCAGAGGCCAAAGACCGCCTCGATTTCGCCCAAGAAATGAAGCAACTCCGCCTTGAAGCTGACCGGCGGCTGCGCGCCGGGACGCAAGCCTCCCGAGGCCTCCAAGGCCCGCAGCTTCGCCTCGTGCTCCTCCCGCGCATGGTGCGCCCACTGCAGGATCTTCGGGGAACAGAAGGTGTGCAGGATCGCGAGCAGGAAGAGGCCCGTGGCCACCAGATTGAACGGTTGGACCGCAATACGATGACGGAGGACATCCCAGAGCCCGAGTCCCTGTTCGCCGACCGTGTAGACCTCGAGGGGAAGAGGAAAGGTCACCCCACCCGTCCCGGCGGAGGCCGCCGCAAGTGGGATCGAGCAGGCAACGACCACAAGAGCCGCCAGGGAGGGACGAAGGAGGGCACGCATCGCCCGCCTACCTAGACCGACCTAGCCCCAGCGCGCAAGCAAGCCCGACAGCTCCCCAAGCGAATTGATGAAGTGATCCGCTTCCCGCCTGACCCGATCTCGCGCCACATAACGGCCGAATCCGACGAAGAGGTCGGCCGTCGACTTGGTCTCGAGGTCGCTGACCCCGTCACCCACCATGACCACCGCCGACGGGGCCAGCTCCATCCGCAGGCGCTGGACGATCTCGGGTTTTCCTCCGGAACGCGTCGTCGGATAGGTCTCGTCAAACCCGGCGTAGCTCCCATCGCTGGCAAAGTGAAGGTCGACGGCTTCCACCCGCTCCACGCCCAGATGATCCGCCAGCGGCCGGATCGCGTTCCGGAAGCCTCCGCTCACGATCACGGGGGTCCAACCGCGACGCCGCAATTCCGTCAGGGATTGCACCGCGGTCGGTTCGACGGTTGCGACATACATCCGTCCCACCTCCGCAACGTGCCGGACCTCCGGACGGATGATCTCCAGTCGGCGACGGAAGATCGACTCCACGGGAATGCGCCCCTCCATGGCGGCGGTCGTCATGGCCTCGACCTCCGCGAAGACCGCGGGTCCTCGCAGGCGACCGAGTTCGTCGATTCCCTCGATCGACGAGAGCGTGCTGTCGCAGTCGAAAAGAATCAGGCGTGGGGCGCTCATGGCGGCGCGGTCAAGCAGTCGGAGGACGGTCGCGAGGTCCAGACAGAACAAAGCCCTCCGCACTGGGAGGGCTTCGGCACGCGATGCGGTGACGCTCGCAGTTACTTCTTCGCGGTGACGCGCTTGAACTTCGTCGTGAACTTCTCGACGCGGCCAGCGGTGTCGACGATGCGCTTCTCGCCGGTGTAGGCGGGATGCGAGTCCATCGTGACGTCGCGGACGATCACGAAGTACTCCTGACCGTCGATGTTCTCCTTGCGGGGAGACTTCATGGTCGACTTGGTGAGGAAACGACGGCCGGTTCCGATGTCGAGGAAGCAGACGTTGTTGAGCGTGGGATGGCCTTCGGACTTCATGGCGAAAGGGTTAGGTTTCCGGGTCTCAGCCCTGGCGAGCCTTGTAACGGGGCTCGACCTTGTTGATCACGTAGATCTTGCCGCGGCGGCGCACGACTTGGCACGCCGGGTGGCGCTTCTTCGCGGAGTTGATGGAGGAAACAACTTTCAGAAAACGTCCAGCAAAGCGGCCGGGGCGGCAGGTTGTCAACTCGATACTCCGACCCCTCAGTTGACGCTGGGGTCGTCGGGTTCCTCGGCGAGGATCCGCCACTCTGGGTCGAGCCCGGACAGCAGGCCCCGCCAGAGCGTCTCGTCGGGCCGGAATTCCAACAAACCCGCGCCCACGGGCATGAGGACCCAGGCATCGCGATCGAGTTCCTCCTCAAGTTGTCCGCCGCTCCAACCCGCGTGACCGAGAAAGGCGCGGATCTCGTAACCCGCCTCGCCCCGAAGTTCGACCGCCTTCTCCGGCTCGAGCCCGAAGTACAGCTTGAGCTCATGACCGCTGGGCTCCACCTGCCACGCGCAGAGAATCAGCTGTTCCTCCCGCACCGGACCACCCCGGTAGACCGGAACGCCCGCGAGAGGCCCCAGCGCAAAGACCGGATCCAACTCCCCCAGAGTGCGCCCCAGCGGGCGGTTCAGCACCACGCCCATGGCTCCCTCTGCATCGTGACTGGAAATCAACACCACGCTCCGCCGAAAGGATGGGTCGCGCAGCGCCGGATGGGCGAGCAGGAGCGAACCGGAAAGCTCGGGATCGGAGCGGGACGTGGCGCGGCCGGTGCGCATCGCGCTCAGGCTCCGGCCGCGAGTTGCGTCACCCTCACCCCCGCATCGGCGAGCAGGGGCACGACGAGCGGATCGTTGTGGTAATCGTCCCGGTAGCGGATCTCCGCAATGCCGGCCGCCGCGAGGATCTTCGCGCAGTTGATGCAAGGGAAGTGGGTCACATACGCCACGCATCCCTCGACCGCGCTGCCCCGCCGCGCCGCGTCCGCGACCGCGTTCTGCTCCGCGTGGACCGTGGCCTGCTCGTGGCCATCGCGCACGCGCGAGGCATGCGGCGTGCCGGGAAGAAATCCATTGTAGCCGGCCGCGACGAGGCGATTGCGTCGCTCGCCTCCGCTGACGATCACGCAGCCGACGTGCAGCCGCTCGCACGGCGAACGCGTGGAAATGAGCATGGCGGTGGCCATGAAGTACTCGTCCCACGAAGGACGCGTCGCGAAACGGGCCGTGGCCTCGGCGATCAGATCGACCGGACCGCCGGAGCCGGCGGAAGGAACCACCTCACTCATGAGCGTAGGCAAGCGGAGTGCACCGAGGCTGGCAAGTCGCCCGCGACGACGCCTTGGCTTTTCTGCGG
>CAZEJZ010000472.1:0-2979 GCA_964512415.1 uncultured Opitutaceae bacterium | reverse complement strand
GCTGGGCGCTACCGCATCGAGTTCCGCGAGGCGCTGTCGCCACGGCGGGTGGTCAAGAGCGAGGTGTTCGCCACGCGCGAGCCCTCAGAGACGGGCCACTTCGACCTCGCCGACCCGGAGAACGGCGGGTTGTTGGAGTCCGTGTCGGGCGAAGGAGGCGCGGGCCTGACGTGGGCGTGGATGACGCTGCGGCCACACAACACCAAGGAGTGGACCTACGCTGGCCGGCAGGCGGAGGAAGGGGTGACGTGCGATTTCGTGATCTCGTTCTTCAAGCACGAACCGGCGCTGGTCTCCATGGTCGAGGTGACTCCGGCGAGTGAGTCGGCGCCCATCGCAGCGGTTGAGGTGTGGGGATCCACGCTGTCCGCCAAGGATGGCTTCCAGAAGGTCGCGGAGAAAACGTTCACGGAGGGCGCCGGAGAGCCGCGGGTCGTGCCGTTGCCGCCCACGTCGATGCGTTTCATCAAGATCCGGCTGGTGCGGGCGCAGGGTGTCGAACCGCAGCTCGGGTTGCGGACGGTGCGGGTGTTGGAAGGATCGGCGCCGGACTATGAGCCCTTGCGGAGGCGGCAGCCCGGGTTGCGCGACTGGAAGTTTCAGCCGCGCCACGCGGCCCAGCAGGGGCTGTACTTTCTTCAGGCCAGTGCGGTCGAGTTTCAGCGGGTCAATAACTGCATGGGTTGCCACGTGCAGTCGCAGGCGCTGATGGGCCTCACCGTGGGACGGCGGAATGACTACGTGGTGAGCGATGCAGCGGAGCGGGAGATCGCGGACTTCACCGCAGCGCATGTGACCCCGCTGGGCGACATCAGTCGGGCTAAAGAAGGCGACGCGCAGCGTCCGGACCGGACGAACTCCATCTTTGGCGGGTTGGCTCTCGCGTACGCTGAGTCTGAGCCCAGGCCGGCCAAGGAGCTGGTGGCCTGTGCTCGGTGGCTGGCTGGGGAGCAGGCTACCGAAGGAGAGCTCTGGCCCGATTCCGAGAATCAGCCGGTCACGCAGGGCGCGATCCTGCAAACGGTTCAAACGATGACGGTCTGGGCTCAGGCGCTCGCGATCGGGGGTGACCCAGCGCTGGCCCAGAACATCGCCCGAGCTCTCGAGTGGTTGAAGGAGGCGCCTGCGGAAACGACGCAGGACAAGGTTTTCAAGATACTCGCGTGGGTTCGCCACGGTGGTCCGGCGGAGAAGAAGCTCGCCCGCCAACTGGGGCTTGAGCTCCTGGCGGAGCAACACCGGAGTGGCGCGTGGTCCGTCAATCCCACCGAGGAAAAAGGCGCCGACAGCCCGTTCGCGACCGGTCAGGTGCTCTACGCGCTCCGTCAGGCTGGCTTCGGCACGAACACGCCGCCCTTCCGCCGCGGCGTCGAGTGGCTTCTGCTCCGGCAGTCCTCCGACTCGTCGTGGCCTGACTCCCACTCGACCTCGCCGTTTGCCTCAACGATGTGGCCGGTGATCGCCTTGACGGGTAGTTTCAGCCGGAAGGCCGAGCCGGCGCGGATTTTGGTGACGGCTTTACCTCCTCCTCCCCCTCCGCCGGTTCCGGCACCTACGGTTCCGGTCGTGGTGGCGCCGACGACCGCACCACCCAATCATATTTTGCTGGTCTTTGATTGCTCGTTCTCGATGACGGAAAAGATCCGCCAACGGAGCAAGTTCGACGTCGCGAAGGACGTTCTGCGCGAGCTGATTCACCAACTGCCCGCCGACAGCAAGGTCGGCCTTCGGCTCTACGGTCACCGGTACGGTTCGATGACGAGCAAGAGTCGAACCGACACGGAGCTGGTGGTGCCGATCGGCCCACTGGAGCGGGAGAAACTCCGCGGCGCCATCACCGCCGCCGACGCGCAGGGTCAGACTCCTCTCGTATTTTCGACGCTGCAGGCGGCGGAGGATCTAAAGAAGGTTGGCGGCGGCGTCGTGATCGTGGTCACCGATGGCGAGGAGAGTTGCGGCGGTCGCCCGCGCGAGGCCGGCAAGCAACTCGCGACTCTCGGCGTGCCGTTGCGGTTGGAAGTCATCGGCTTCGCCCTCACCGGACGCCGGGTGGTGGATGAGATGACGGCGTTCACCGCGCCCACCGGCGGGCGATTCCGTACGGCCGCGGACGCCCTGCAACTCGCGGCGGCGCTGAAGGCGGCGGTCGTGCCGGGGGCCGCGACCACTCTGGTCCCACCGCCGCCGCCACCTCCTCCCCCGGCACCCGCCCCGGAAGATCTGCCGGTCGCGGTGTTCGATGCGCAGGGTGTTTTAGTTGCGAAAGGCAGTACGCTTGGCGATGAGCTGCCGGAGTTGGTGCCCGGCACCTACCGCGTGGAGCTGCGCGATGGAGGGAAAACGGTCACGCTCGATCAGATCCAACTCGCCGAGAGTCAGACGCTCCAACTGCGCTACGATCCCGCGACGGGCCGGCTCGAACTCTGGCAAGAAAAGTAAAGGCAGTCCGTGCCTCGCTCGTCGCCGGGACCAGACAGGACGCCCAGTCTTCTGGAGCGGGCGGGTGCGGAGTTCGAGGGCCGCGCGGCGGGTCCGTGGTGACGGGTCGCGACGGCGGTGCCCCCTATGGCGCGATCGAGCGGACGTACGACAGCAGCGGCTTCACGTCTTCGGGCGGGGTGATCCAGTCGCTGTCGAGGATCTCCGGCATGGTGAAGGTGGTGCTGTAGAGCAGTCGGTTCGCCTCGTTGTCGGCGGCGAGGAAACCCGTCTTGACGGTCGCGCCGGCAAGCAGCCCGCGGGCCTTGGAGTAGACGAGGACGGCGGTCCGGAGGATGTCCTCGTTGGTGCTCTGAGACTGCGCGGCGCGGGGGCCGGCGACGGCGGCGGCGTCGGCGCCGATGTTGAGGCGCTGGGTGAACATCCGGCGGGGCGTCTGGTCGTCGTTGAACACGTAGATCGTCTCGAGGGCGTGGCCGCCGACCTGGAGTCCGACGCTGGTTTCGCCGGCGCGGATGAGGATCGGGAGGCCCCACTGGC
>CAZEJZ010000471.1:0-2982 GCA_964512415.1 uncultured Opitutaceae bacterium | reverse complement strand
CGAATGCCTGCTCGCGGCACTGCACCGCTTCCACGCGTCGCACTCGATCCAAGATGCCGCCAACGCGGTCAAGGAACGGACCGAACTCGCCGCCGACCAGCTCGACTCCGCCCTTTCGCTGGTGCGCTACATCGCCTGGGCGATTCCCGCCATCGGCTTCATCGGCACCGTCCGCGGCATCGGCTACGCCCTCGCCTACGCCCAGGAGGCGATTCAGGGCGACATCTCCGCGGTCACCAGCTGGCTGGGCCTCGCCTTCAACTCCACTCTGGTCGCGCTCCTCCTCAGCCTCGTGCTGATGTTCATCCTCCATCTGATGCAGTCGCGACAGGAGGCCTTCGTCATCGAAACGCAATCCTACTGCCGCGACCGCCTGATTGATGTCATGAAGGTCCCGACGCAGGAGAGCTCTGCTCCGAAGACGCTCGCGTAGGAGTCTTCCCGGGCGCCGACCTTCCCCACCCATGACGCAGGGACTCGAACTCTGTGACGCCAATCTCCAGGCCGCCGTCTCGGACGGGGCGCACCCCAGCCTCCTCCGGGTCACGGCGGAGGAGGGCGGCTCTTCGTGGCCCGGCTACGCGCTCCGTGACGGCGAACGCTTCGTCTGTGGACAGGCCGCCGAAGACCTCTGGCTGATCCGCCCCCGGAATGTGATCCATTCCTTCTGGAGCAAGCTCAGCCACGAACCGACTCCGCTCTCCGGGGCCTCCCGTCCGCTTTCGTATTCGGAGGTGGCCTACGCCTTCCTCAGCCGGTTCACCGAGCGGCTGCGTGCCGCCGCCAAACCCTCCACCCGACTCGCCCTGGCCGTGCCTGGTGCTTACCTCAAGGATACGGCGACCGCGGATGAGAAGATCGGCCTGCTGCTCGGGATGGTTGCCGACCTGCGGCTGCCGCTCTGCGGGATCGTTGACCTGGCGACCGCGTCGCTCTGCGACCCGCGCGCGCCGCGGTTCAACCCGGCGCGGCCGGTGCTTCACCTCGATCTCCACCTGCATGCCGCCGAATTGTCACTGCTCGTCGCGGGCGAACGACTGGAACGGCGCGCCTTCCTCCACCTTCCCGGCTCCGGCCTCATCGCCCTGCTCAAACACCTGACCGGAACCATGGCGAACCGTTTCCTGCGCCAGACCTCGTTCGATGTGATGGCGGACGGACGCACGGAACAACTGTTCTACAATCAAACCAAGGCTCTCTTCTACGGGAACGAGGTCGACTTCGTCTACCAGGTCAACACCGCGCGGCGCGGTTACGAACTCCCGGTGAAGCGAGACAGCCTCGGAGCCGATGCCCAGGCCTTCACGGATGCGCTGCTGAAGTCGGTCCTCGCCTTCGCCGAGGAAAATCACCTGCGACCCGGCCTGTGCGCCGTCGCGCTGACGGAGCGGGCGAGCCGCGTTCCCCAGTTGGAGGCGCGCCTGCGCGGGGCAGGTTTCGTCCGCTTTCTCCACCTGCCCGCCGGAGCCGCCGCTGCGGGCGCGGCCCAGCTCGCCAGCGCCCTCTTCGCCGCGCCCACCGATCTCGCGGACGTGCCGGTGCTCACCGCGGTGCCCGCGGAGTTCGCGGGGCGACGACTGTCCGCGCCGTGGGACGTCCACGTGCAGAAGGCCAAGTCTCTCGCGGACCATCATCAAGCCCCGACCCACTTGGTCCTCGAGGGCGTCGGCCTGCCTCTGGCGGGACGCGATCGAGTGACCATCGGTGCCCAGGGGCAGGGTGCCACCCTTCCACTCCCCGAGTCCTTCAATCCCGCCGCCAATTGCTGCATTGTGCTCGAACGCACGGCAGGCCACTGGCAACTTGAGGATCCCAGCCCGACGGAGGCCGCCACCGATCGTCGCGTTCGAATCGATCTGGAGACGGGAGACCGCCTCGTGTTCCGCACCGGGAGCCACTCCGTCGACGTCCTTCTCGCATACTGTCCGGTCGGAGGCTGATCCCGCACCATGGCTCTGGCCCAGAAACGCCGCGATACCGAGGTCTTCAGCCTCTCGTTCCTCGACTGCATCTGCTGCGGTTTCGGCGCCATCATCCTCATCTTCATCCTTTCCGTTGCCCAGAAGCGCTCGGTCGACCGCATCAACGTTGATGATCTGCAGGACCGGGTGCGGCGCATGGAGACGCAGGTGGCCACCACGCGCAGCGAGGTGGAGCGGGTCCAGCGTCTGCTGGCCGCCGCCCAGGCCGAACTGCCGGCGCTGCAGCAGAAGACCACCGACACGCAGCTCAAGCTCACCGATCGCCAGCGTCAGTTGCTCGCGATGCTGGAACAGACCGGGAAGCTCCGGGAGGCGCTCGCCTCGTTGCTCGACCAGAAGAAGGCGCTGCCAACCGTCGATCAGTCCCCGATTCCCATTCCGGAGGTCGACCGGCGGCAATACCTCACCGGCGTAAAGTTGGAGGGCGAGTGCGTCCTGTTCATCGTCCGCACCTCGGGTTCCATGCTGGGCGAAACGGTCGAGGACGCGTCCGCTCTCCTCGAGGAGAGCGACGCCCGCAAACGCGAGGCGCCGAAGTGGCAGCGCACGATCCGCTCGCTGGAGTGGATGATCGCATCACTCGACGAGAAGACCCGCTTCCAGATCCTGCTCTTCAGCGATGACGCGGGGCTGATCCTGCCGGACCGAGGCGACGAGTGGTTTTCGACCACCGATCGTCCGGCGCTCAAGCAGGTCGTGACCCGCCTGCGCGAGATCGTGCCGCACGGCAGCGCCAATCTGGAGCGAGCGTTCTTCCGCGTGCGCACCCTGTCACGCCTGCCCGACTCGATCGTCCTGCTGACCGACGGACTGCCCACCGCGAGCGACTCGTACCTGAGCGAGGGAGATACCAACGACGAACAGCGCATCCGCTTCTTCCGCGAAGCCGTGCGCGGCTTGCCGGAGCGCATCCCGGTCAGCACGATCCTCATGCCGATGAGCGGTGACCCCGCCGCCGCGGCGCTCTACTGGGAACTGGCGAACCGCACGCGTGGCGCGC
>CAZEJZ010000470.1:0-2986 GCA_964512415.1 uncultured Opitutaceae bacterium | reverse complement strand
GAAGCTGTCCCTCGGAAAATGCGCTGGAACCCAGTCGAGGATCACGCCGATGCCCCGCTGATGGAGGTGATCGACGAACCACGCGAAGTCATCGGGCGTCCCGTACCGATGGGTTGGCGCGAAGAAACCCGTCACTTGGTACCCCCACGATCCCTCGAACGGATGTTCGGCGATCGGCATGATTTCGATGTGCGTGAAGCCCATCTCGAGCGCGTACTCCGCCAGCGCGGGCGCCAACTCACGATAGGTCAGCGGGCGGTTCGCATCCTCCGGCCGGCGCCGCCACGAACCGAGGTGAACCTCGTAGATCGACATCGGCCGGTCCAGTTGTCCGGCCTCCTTCACCCGTCGCTCCATCCACGCCGCATCCGACCACGCATGGCGCCGGGAATCGTGGACGATGGCGGCGTTGCCCGGCGGCGCCTCGAAGTAGGTCCCAAAGGGATCAGTCTTCAGGCGGACCTGCCCGCGCACGTCCAACACCTCGAACTTGTACAACTCGCCAGCCCGGAGGCCCGGAATGAAGAGCTCCCACACCCCCGAGGCTCCGAGCGGACGCATCGGATGATAACGGCCATCCCAGGCATTGAAGTTGCCGACGACCGAGACGCGCCGCGCATTGGGGGCCCACACGGCGAACGACACCCCGGGCACGCCGTCGATGCTGCGCAGGTGCGCGCCGAGCTTGTCGTAGATGCGATGCTCGTTGCCTTCGTTGAAGAGGTAGAGGTCCTGCTCCCCGAGGGTCGGCAGGAAGGCGTACGGGTCGTGCATCTGCCGCGTTTCGCCGTTGTCCTGGGTCACGCGCAACTGGTAGCGAAACACCGCGCGGCGACGCGGAATGAAGCACTCGTAGAAGCCCTCGGGGGCGAGGGATGCCATCGGCCAAGCCTCTCCCGAGGCCGGATCGATCACCGCACACCCCACGCTGTGCCGGACGAACGCCCGGACCACCACGCCCGCGGTCCGCCCCACCCGGTGGGGATGCATGCCGAGCTCGTCATGCGGCCGTTGGGCCGTTGCAGTCAGGAAGCGCTCGAGCGAGGACGGAGACAGGATCACGGGAAGCGGAGGGAATACGCTAACCCGACCCGCCGTCGGGCGTCTAGCCTTGTCTCAGGGGCCGACGATCCGGCAACCGCGTCTTGCTTCCCGCTCGGGAGCGCGGTTCGCTGGCCCCGTGCGGTTCGCCTCGCTCACTTTTCTCGTCCTCTGCTGCTCGCTGCTCCTAGCCGCTCCCGAGCCGGACACCCGCTTCGACCTGTCGGCGGACGTCTCGGAGACCGACCTCGCGGCCGGCGAGAACATCCGCCGGGGCAACGCCCGGCTCGTGGATGGCACGACCAGCCTCACCGCGGACGAAATCCGCTACAACTATCGCACCCAGATCGCCCGGGCCCGCGGGAACGTGGTGTTCCAGCGGGAGGGGCGCCGGCTCCTTGCCGACGAACTCGTCTACCGGCGCGCCGACCAGTCGTTTGAGGTCTCGCAGCTCCGCCTCGGCGCGGATCCCATCTACCTGACCGGCGCCAAGATCCACGGTACCGCCAAGGAGATCATCGTGGAGCAGGCGGTCGCCACCTTCCGCGAGCCCGGACCGTGGACTCCCACCCTGCGTGCGGACGTGCTGACCCTCCGCCCAGACGACAGCATCCAACTCCAGGGCGGCCGCATCGGGCTCGGCCGGGGCCCCCAGCTTCCCCTGCCGAGCTTTCCCCTTCCCGCCGATGAAGCCTTCCTCCGCTACGTCACGCTGGGCGCCGGCTACCGTCGCTCCTTGGGTGCTTTCGCCGAGATCGATCTTCGCCTTCCCGTCGCTCCCGGGCTTGAGGCCGGTGGTTCGCTGGGCCTCTACTCGAGCCGCGGCGTGCTGATCGGACCGCTGGCCGCCTACGCCACGCGGCAGGCGGACCGGCAGATCCGGGGCTCCTTGCGGAGTGGCTTCATCCGCGACGGCGGCGATCGCGAGCGCGACATCCTCGATCGTCCGATCGGGGCCAACCGCGGCTTCCTCGAATGGCGCCACCTCCAGCGCGAGGGCGAGCGCCTGACGCTCACCGCTCAGGTCAGCCGCTGGAGCGACTCCGAGATCCTCCGCGACTTTCGCCCCGAGAGCTTCGAGCAAGCGCAGCATCCCGACTCGTTCCTCGCCGCCTCCTATGTCGCCCCCACCTTCGCTCTGGAGGCCTTCGCCCGACCGAACTTCAACCGTACCTTCCGCGTGCAGGAACGCCTCCCGGAATTGACCGCCACCCTGCTCCCGCAGTCCCTCGGACCCTCCGCCCTGCGGCTGCAGCAGCGCGGCCATGCCTCCTTCGCGTGGCTCCGGGAGGAGGACCCCCGCCGACTCTCGCCCACGCTGCGGAGCGACCGTTTTGATGCCTACTACGGCGTCACGCACTTATCCGTCCCGGCAAACGGCGTCGTGTTCACGCCCGTCGCCGGAGCTCGCTTCACCCGCTACGGCGGACTTTCGCCCGCGATCGGCAAGTCCTCCCTCCAGCGCACCCTCACCGAGGTCGGCTTCGACGCGGAGATTCAGGCGCAGGCGACCTTTCCGTATCGCAACGAGACGTGGAACGTCGACGGACTGCGGCATCGCATCGTGCCCCGCGTGTCGTATCGACACGTTGCCCGCGCGGGAGGCGACCGGGTGGCGCCGCCCGCCATCGACCGACGAGACTTCTCCACGTACCTTCAACCCCTCGGCCTCGACTCGGCCCGGAACGTCGATGAACTCGGGCCGCTGCATACGCTGCGCCTCGGCGTGGACAATGTCCTCCAGACCCGCGACCGCACCTACGGCTCCCGGGATCTCGCCGCCCTCACTCTGGCCGCGGACCTGCGTTTCGACCGTCCAGCGGGGACGCGCACCCTGTCCGATCTGCACGCCGGGCTCGCGCGTACGCCGTTCCCATGGATGCGCTTCGATCTCTATCAGCGCCTCTCGACCAGCCGAACTGAGCTCGCCGAGTTCAACACCGGC